>NZ_JBWKXQ010000005.1:0-191803 GCF_059423125.1 Variovorax sp. GW531-E2
CCTCCCTGCCCGCCCCGTCCGCTCCCAGTACGAAGATTTCATGCGCCACGTCGACACGCACGGCGTGTTCAAGAGCGACCGCACGGGCACGGGCACCAAGAGCGTGTTCGGCCACCAGATGCGCTTCGACCTGAACGAGGGCTTTCCGCTGGTGACCACGAAGAAGGTGCACCTGAAGTCCATCATCCAGGAACTGCTGTGGTTCCTGACCGGCTCCAGCAACAACAACTGGCTCAAGGAGCGCGGCGTCACCATCTGGGACGAATGGGCGCGCGAAGACGGCGACCTGGGCCCGGTGTACGGCGTGCAGTGGCGCAGCTGGCCCACGCCCGACGGCGGCCACATCGACCAGATTTCCGACGTCATCAAGACGCTGAAGAGCAACCCCGACTCGCGCCGCATCATCGTGAGCGCCTGGAACGTGGCCGAGCTGTCGAAGATGGCGCTCATGCCCTGCCACGCCTTCTTCCAGTTCTACGTGGCACCGCCGCAGGCCGAAGGCGAGCGCGGCAAGCTCAGCTGCCAGCTCTACCAGCGCAGCGCCGACATCTTCCTGGGCGTGCCCTTCAACATCGCCAGCTACGCGCTGCTCACGCACATGGTGGCGCAGCAGTGCGACCTCGACGTGGGCGACTTCATCTGGACCGGCGGCGACTGCCACATCTACAGCAACCACGCCGAGCAGGTGAAGCTGCAACTGAGCCGCACGCCCTTCCCCTACCCCACGCTGCACATCAAGCGCAAGCCCGATTCGATCTTCGACTACCAGTACGAAGACTTCGAAGTGCTGGACTACAAGCACGGCGATCCGATCAAGGCGCCGGTGGCGGTGTGAACGCGATGAGCGCCGCCACGCCCCGCATCAACCTGATCTTCGCGCGCGCCGCCAACGGCGTGATCGGCGTGAACAACACTATCCCCTGGCACCTGCCGGAGGACATGGCCCACTTCAAGCAGCAGACCGCGGGCGCACCCGTGGTGATGGGCCGCAAGACCTGGGATTCGCTGCCGCCGCGCTTTCGCCCGCTGCCGGGCCGCCGGAACATCGTGGTCACGCGACAAGCCGACTGGCAAGCCGAAGGCGCGCAAGCGGTCGGCAGCCTGCCCGATGCGCTGTCGCTGTGCACGCCGGCGGACTCGCCCGAAGTCTGGGTGATCGGTGGCGCACAGATCTACGCCGAAGCCGAACCACTGGCCCAACGCGCGGTGGTCACCGAGATCGCACGCGACTACGAAGGCGACGCGCATGCCCCCGTGCTCGACGCCGCCGTGTGGCGCGAAACGCAGCGCGAGTCGCACGTCTCGGCCAAGGACGGCCTGCCCTTCAGCTTCGTGACCTACGAACGCGTCACTGCATGACGATCAAGCACCGCGCGCCCGGTACCTCGCCACAACTGTCGCGGCGCACCGTGCTGGCCGGTGCCGCCCTGCTCGCCGGCCTCGCGCCGCTGCAGGCCCTGCAGGCCGCCGGGCCGCTGGAGTCGGACGAAGAGGCGCTGTTCATGCCCGGCACCGCGCGCCCCACGGCCGACGGCCGGCTCGAGGTCGACGTGCATGCCTGGGTGTTCGAGCGCGAGCACCGCTGGGGCCTCGACGCCGCGCTCGCGCGCTACCTCGGCATGAATCTGAAGAAGCTCACGCCGGCCGCGCGGCTGCGCTTCAGCCAGCGCACCGCGCTGTTCCATGCCGAGTCGGAAGAAGACAAGGTCATCGACGTCGTCTTCGACGGCTCGGCCACGCGCCTCACGATGCCGCCCACGGGCGCCGACGGCCGCAGCAACCTGCGCGCGGTCGTCGAGGCCTCGCACATCCCGGCGTCACAGGAGTGGCTGCCGTTCCACGGCGTGACCGGCCCGGGCGAGCTGCTGCCGCGCTTTCGCGGCCGTGCGCAGATCGTGCCGGCGCAGGGCGTGTCGGTCATCTCGGACATCGACGACACCATCAAGCGCACGCAGGTGCGCGACCGGCGCGAGATGCTGCTGAACACCTTCGCGCGCCGCTTCGAGGCCGCGCCGGGCATGGCGGCGCACTACCGCGCGCTGGCGCAGGCGCCCGGCACGCGCTTTCACTACCTCTCGGGCAGCCCGATCCAGCTGTACCCCGCGCTCACCGATTTCATTCGCGACGCCGACTTTCCCGCCGGCAGCATGCACCTGCGCGAGAGCACGACATGGCGCACGCTGATCCCCAGCGCCGAAGACTCGCGCGCGCACAAGCTCGGCGTGATCGAGCGGCTGCTGGCCGAATTTCCGCAGCGCCGCTTCCTGCTCGTGGGCGATTCGGGCGAGGCCGATCCCGAGATCTACGCGCAGGTGTTCCGCGCGCATCCGCAGCGCATCGACGGCATCGTGATCCGCGACGTGACCGACGAGAACCGGCTGTCCGACCGCTACCGCGCCACCTTCGAAGGCATCGCGCCCGTGGTCTGGCACCTG
This sequence comes from Variovorax sp. GW531-E2, assembly GCF_059423125.1. Classification (NCBI taxonomy): domain Bacteria; kingdom Pseudomonadati; phylum Pseudomonadota; class Betaproteobacteria; order Burkholderiales; family Comamonadaceae; genus Variovorax; species Variovorax sp. GW531-E2. The sequence goes on from NZ_JBWKXQ010000005.1 coordinate 2,436, forward strand.
CTGCGGCCCGACACCACCGCCTGGCCCATTCAACCAGCCAATCGATAGCGGCGGTTCACGCCGCGCGCGCGCCCAACCAACGCCGGTAGCGCTTCGTCAGCCGCTTCGTGCGCAGCTGGTCGAGCACCAGGGTCAGGAACGGCGAATGCGCGGGCGCGCTGTTGCGGCCCGGGCGCAGCGTGCGCAGCCGGCGCTTCACCAGCGCCATGCGCGCCAGCGCGGCCATGACCTGGTCCTTCCAGTCGACCTGCGGGCTCTGCGCCGCCGCGTCTTCGCCCGCGCGCCAGCGTGCCGGCAGGTCGGGCGCCACGGCCAGCGCGGTGGCCATGCCCACCACGGCGACGCCTTCTCCCAGCACCCGTTCGGCGACGGCGCGGCGCACGATGCCGCCCGTGGTCATGACCGGCATGCGCGCCTCGGCGGCCAGCTCCCGGGCGAACTCCAGGAAGTAGGCCTCGCGCGCCAGCGTGCGGCCGTCGGCGGTGCGTCCCTGCATCGCCGGGCTCTCGTAGCTGCCGCCCGACAGCTCGACCAGGTCCACGGCCTCGTCGTTGAGCCAGCGGATGACCTGCTTCGCATCGTTCTCCGAGAAGCCGCCGCGCTGGAAGTCGGCGGAGTTGAGCTTCACGGCCACGGCGAAGCCGCGCGCCACGCGGGCCCGCACGGCACGCACCACGTCGAGCAGAAAGCGCGCGCGGTTCTCCAGGCTGCCGCCCCAGGCATCGGTGCGCTGGTTCGTCAGCGGCGACAAAAACTGCGAGAGCAGGTAGCCGTGCGCCGCATGCACCTGCACGCCGGTGAAGCCCGCACGCTCGGCGGCCTGCGCCGTGGCGGCGAAGCGGTCGACGGTCTCGGCGATCTCCGCCTCGCTCATCGCCTTGGGTTGCACGAAAAGCTTGCTGTGCTTGCCCAGATCGAGCGCCACCGACGACGGCGCCCAGGCCGTGCCGCCCATGCTGATCTGCACCTGCCGGCCCGGATGGTTGATCTGCATCCACACCTGCGCGCCGCCGCTGCGCGCGGCCGTGGCCCATTCGGTGAAGCGCTCGAGCGGCGTATCGGCTTCGAGCACGACACCGCCCGGACCGGTGAGCGCGCGGCCGTCGATCATCACGTTGCCCGTGAGGATCAGGCCCGCCCCGCCCTGCGCCCAGACGCGGTACAGGTCGTGCAGCGCCGCGCCCGGCAGTTGCCCGGCATCGGCCATGTTTTCCTCCATGGCGGCCTTGGCCAGGCGGTTGGGCAGGACGCTCCCGTTGGGCAGGGTCAGCGGCTGAAAAAGCGGCGAGGAGTTCACGATGAGGACCGGGTGGTGAAGTGGAAAAACCCGATGCTAAGATTCAAGCCAACTTGAAGGTCAAGCGATATGAAGATCGGTGAACTGGCAGACAAGACCGGCATGGCGCCCTCGGCCATCCGCTTCTACGAACAAAGCGGCCTGCTGCCCGCACCCGAGCGCGGCGCCAATGGGTACCGCGTCTACACCGAGGCCGCGCTCAAGCGGCTGCAGCTGATCCAGATCGCGCAGAACCTCGGCTTCTCGCTGGACAGCCTGCGCAGCGCTTTCGCGGGCTGCGAGGTCTTTTCGGGGGACGACCTGCTCGAACGGCTCGACGGCCGCGTGCGCGAAATCGACCAGCTCATGGCCGGCCTGCGCGCGCAGCGGCGCGACCTGACCGACCTGCGCACCACCTTGCGCCAGACCTGGGCCGCCGGCGAATGCATGGACCCCGCCACGCTGGCCGAAAGCATGGCTACGACCAGAAACAAAGTGGCACGTCCCTCGCGCCCGCAGAAAGAACTGGAAACTTCGGTACACGCCCCGAAAGGCATGCGCGGCGCAGGGTTTAGACAGCGCTAATTGTTTGTGCGCACAATGTCCGGACCGCCCTCCCCTCAACACAAGGAGACGACCCATGTCCATGGAATTTCTTCGGACCCTCGCCGAGCAGAAATTGCCATACGTCCTCCACACGCCCGCAGACATCGACAGGCTGCGCGTGCTGCGTGCCGCCGACCTCGTGACTGCCTTCATTCCGCCGTCGGAGCACGCGCCCGACGAGCGCGCGATCCATCAGCTGGCCCAGGTGGAATCGATCACCGCGAAGGGCCGCCTGGCCCTGAACAAGGCGACCTCTTCGTTCATCGAACTCTGAGGTTCGCCCGCACGCTCAGACCACGCCCTGCGCCAGCATCGCATCGGCCACGCGCACGAAGCCGGCGATGTTCGCGCCATCCACGTAGCTCACGCTGCCGTCGGCGCGCGAACCGTAGTGCAGGCACGACTCGTGGATGCCCTGCATGATCTGCAGCAGGCGCGCATCGACCTCGTCGCGCGTCCATGACAGCCGGGCCGCGTTCTGGCTCATCTCCAGGCCCGACGTGGCCACACCGCCCGCGTTGCTGGCCTTGCCCGGCGCGTACAGCACGCCGTGGCCTTCGAGCACCTTCACGGCTTCCATGGTCGATGGCATGTTGGCGCCTTCGGCCACGCACACCACGCCGTTCTTCACCAGCGTGCGCGCGTCTTCCTCGTTGAGCTCGTTCTGCGTGGCGCTGGGCAGCGCCACGTCGACCGGCACGTGCCACGGCGTGGCGCCGGCCACGAAGCGGGTGCCGGTGCGCTCGGCGTAGTCGCTCACGCGGCCGTAGAGGTGGTTCTTCACGTCCATCAGCACGGCCAGCTTCTCGGGCGTGAAGCCTTCCTCGTCGACCACGGTGCCGCTCGAGTCGGACACGGTGACCACCTTGGCGCCCAGCGCCATGGCCTTCTCGATGGTGTATTGCGCCACGTTGCCCGCGCCCGAGACGCTCACGCGCAGGCCGTCGAAGCTGCGGCCCTTGCGCTTGAGCATTTCCTGCGCGAAGTAGACGTTGCCGTAGCCCGTGGCCTCGGGGCGGATCAGCGAACCGCCGAAGCTCAGGCCCTTGCCGGTGAACACGCAATCGGCGCGGTTGGTGAGCTTCTTGACCATGCCGGCCATGAAGCCGACCTCGCGCCCGCCCACCCCCACGTCACCGGCCGGCACGTCGGTGTCGGAGCCCACGTGACGGAACAGCTCGGTCACGAGCGCCTGGCAGAAGCGCATCACCTCGCCCTGGCTCTTGCCCTTGGGGTCGAAGTCGGCGCCGCCCTTGCCGCCGCCCATGGGCAGCGTGGTCAGCGCGTTCTTGAAGGTCTGCTCGAAGGCCAGGAACTTGAGGATTGACAGGTTCACCGAGGGGTGGAAGCGCATGCCTCCCTTGTAGGGGCCGATGGCCAGGCTGTGCTGGATGCGGAAGCCGCGGTTGACCTGCACCTCGCCGTGGTCGTCCACCCAGGACACGCGGAACATGATCACGCGCTCGGGCTCCACCAGCCGCTCCAGCAGGCTGTGGCTCGTGTACTTGGGGTGCTTCTCGATGTAGGGCCACAGGCTCTCCATCACTTCGGTCACGGCCTGCAGGTACTCGGGCTGTCCGGGGTTGCGTTGTGCGACGTGTGCGAGGAACCCCCCGACGGATGCGTGCTTCATTCCAATCAATCCTCTGTTTTCCAAAACGGTGCATAACCTTATGCGAATCCTGCATTTTGCCGGATCGGAGAACCAGATTGAGGCGCAAAGCCCTAACAAGGTGCGCTGTTTGGGGCGTGTGGCGTGGCAAGGCCCCAACTTGGAACATCGCCGGAGCGCACCGGCACCCGCAAAAAGCGGTCAGAATCCCGCCCCGCGCCCTCCCGCACGGCCCGTCTCGGAATTCAAAGATGCAGATCAGCTACCGCTTCCAGTTCTCGCAGGCGCATGTGCTCACCGGCTTCCTGCGCAACCTGCAGCAGGTCTGGTGGGTCCGGTTCAAGTGGCCGTTGGCGCTGCTGTTCGCCCTGGCCCTGGCCATATGCGTCTACGAAGGGTTTCCCGTCCTGGCGGTCGTTTTCGCGGTGGGCATCGCGCTGCTGCTGAGCGCGCCGGCCATCGCCCGGCTGGCCCTCCATCGCTTCAGGCAAAGCCCCTTCTACAACGACGAGATCGACTTCTCGCTGTCGGAGAGCGGCTCCCACGCACGGGGCCGCCACAGCGAGGTGCGCCACGGCTGGGAGGCCTACACCAAGGCCCGCCGCTTCAAGGACGGCCTGCTGCTGTGCCACGGCCCGGACGCCTTCCACTGGTTGCCCGATGCGGCCGCGGCCGATCCGGCGGCCATTGCAGCGGCGCAGCAGCTCGCACGCGCGCGCATCCGGGACTACCGCGAGCTCTGACCGGGAACCGGGGACGATGAAGGCAAGGCGCCCCGGATCAAGGGCGCGCTCGCCTGCTACTTGCGCGCCTTCTCGATCTCCGCCATCAGCTCCTTGACGGTGGCCTCGCCGACCGAGGCTGTGTACTTGTCGATCACCGGCTTCACCTTGGCGCGCAGCTTCGCCATTTCTTCGGGTGGCAGCTCCGAAACCGTCATGCCGGCCTTCTTGAGCGCGTCGAGCGCGCTGTCGGCGGCGCCGCGCGAGGCCTGGCGCTGGAACGTGGTCGCCTCCGCGGCGGCCTCGTTGACGATCTTCTTTTCGTCGGCACTCATGCCGTCCCAGGTCTTGCGGCTGATCAGCAGCGCCTGCGGGTTGTAGATGTGGCGGGTCTGGGTGATGTACTTCTGCACTTCCGCGAACTTGGACGACAGGATGGTCGTGTTCGGGTTCTCCTGGCCGTCGACCGCCTTCTGGTCGAGCGCGGGATACAGCTCGGGGAACGGCAGCGGCGTGGCGTTGGCGCCCAGCGCGCTGAACATGTCGATGTAGATCGGCGACTGGATCACGCGGATCTTTAACCCCGCGATGTCGTCGGCCTTGACGATCGGACGCTTGCTGTTCGTCAGGTTGCGAAAGCCCAGGTCCCAGTAGCCCAGGCCGTGCAGCGCCTTGTCCTCCAGCTTGGCCATCAGCTTCTGGCCGAAGGGGCCGTCGGTGACGACGTCGGCTTCCTTGCCGCTGTTGAAGAGGAACGGGAAGTCGTAGGCCGCGAACTCCTTCACCTGCGCCGACAGGATGCCGGCGTTGAGCACGGTCATCTCCACCGTGCCGCCCTGCAGCGCCGACACCGTCTGCAGGTCGCCGCCCAGCGTGCCGCCCGGGAACAGCTTCACGGTGATCTTGCCGCCCGACTTCGCGGCCACGAGGTCGGCGAACTTCTGTGCGCCCTGCGCCTGCGGATGGCCGGCCTGGTTCTGGAACGCGAACTTGATGGTGCGCTCCTTGAGCTGCGCGAACGCACCAGGGGCGGCGAACGCAAGGGCCGCCGCCATGGCGGCCAGCAGCAGGGTGCGCTTCGAATGCTTCGTCTTCATGGTGATGTCTCCTTCTCTTTGTTGGGGATGGTGCAAACGGCTGGGCCTACGCCCTCTTCTTGAACAACGCCGAGGCCCCGCTGGCGCGCGCCACCTCTTCGGCGGCCTGGCACAGCGCCGGCCCCAGCGCTTCCATGCGCTGCGGCGTGAGCCGCACCGACGGGCCCGCGATGGTGACGACCCCGATCGCCGTGCCGTCGGCGCCGAACACGGGTGCGGCCATGGCGGTCATCGCGGGGGCGAACACCTCGTTGATCATGCTGAAGCCGCGCTGGCGCGCCGCCTTCACGAAAGCCATCACGGCCTTGAGCGACGTGGGGGCCTTGGGGCCGTAGTCCTCGGGCTTGCCCAGCCCCTTCTTGGCGACGAGCGCCATCGCGTCATCCTCGCCCATGGTCGACAACCACGCATGCCCGGCTGCGCTGCACGAGAGCGCGACCGACAAGCCCATGTCGGGGTCGTAGCGCAGGCCATGCGTGGCGCCTTGGGCCTTCGCGACAAAGGTCAGGTCTTCGCCGTCGACCACCGCCAGGCGCACGAGCTCGCCCGAGGTCGAAGCCAGTTGGTCGAGCAGCGGCTGCGCGATGTCGACGATGCCCGAGCGGCTGAGGAACGACAGGCTGATCGAGACCAGCTTGATGGTCAGCACGTAGTGGCCGTCGCGCGCCTCCTGCCGCACGTAGCCGCAGCGGATGAGCTCCGCGAGCAATCGGTGCGATGCACTCAATGGAATCTGCAATTCGCTGGCCAACGCCGACAGCGCGCACCCCTCGGGATGCTCCGCCAGATGTTCCAGCACCTTGAAGCTGCGTTCCAGTATTCCGCTCATTTCGTCCTCCAGATGTCGTCTCGTCAACGCGGGCGATGCGGCCCGCCACTCAGGGTCCGCCAGCGTAGCAGAACTCGGGGAAGGGATTTCCATTATGGAAATTCTTTCCAACAAAAATACGATCGCCTCCGTCCGGCATTTTTCCTTCCCTCTTTCTTCCTTCCCGCCTGAGGACCCTTCGTGAAACTTCTTCGTATGCTTGCCGTGGCCGGCCTGTGCGCCGGCCTCACCGCCCCGTCGTGGGCGCAGCAGGAGCGCGTGATCCGCTTCGGCCACCTGAACAACGCCGACCACCCCGTGAGCTTCGGCGTCAAGCGCTTTGCCGAACTGCTCTCGGCCAAGAGCGGCGGCAAGATGAAGGTCCAGGAGTTCCCCGCCTCGCAACTGGGCAACGAGATGCAGCAGCAGTCGGCCTTGCAGGGTGGTGTGCAACAGATGTCTGCGCCGGCCACCACATCGCTCGCCGGCATCGTCAAGGAGTTCGGCCTCGTCGACTTCCCCTTCTCGGTGAACAACTTCGCGCAGGCCGATGCACTGCTCGACGGGCCCCTGGGCCAAGCGCTCATCGCCAAGCTCCCCGAGAAGGGCCTCGTCGCCCTGGGCTACTGGGACCTCGGGTTTCGCAACGTCACCAACAGCAAGCGGCCCATCACCAAGCCTGAAGACCTCGAGGGCCTGAAGATCCGCGTGATCCCCAACCCCGTGTTCCTCGAAACCTTCAAGGCCTTCAAGGCCAACCCCGTGCCGATGCCTTTCGCCGAGCTGTACGGCGCGCTCGAAGCCAAGGCGGTCGATGGGCAAGAGAACCCGTATGCGGTGATCCTGTCGAACAAGTTCTACGAAGTGCAGAAGTTCGTCAGCGCCACCAACCACGTGTACGCCGCCAACATCGTGCTGGTGAGCAAGAAGTTCTGGGACTCGCTCACGCCTGCCGAGCAGAAGATGATGAACGACGCGGCCAACGAGGCACGCGGCTACCAGCGCCAAGTGAGCCGCGCCGCCGCGCAAAAGGCCGTGGGCGACCTGCAGGCCAAGGGCGCGCAGTTCAATGAACTCTCGCCCGCCGAACAGAAGCGCATGCGCGACATCGCCAAGCCCGTCGTCGACAAGTTCGCCGCACAGTACGACCCCGCCATCGTCAAGCTCTACAACGACGAGCTCGTGCGCATCCGCAAGTAAGTCAGCAAGCCAGCCCGTCCCTCACCGAAGCTCCCCATGAAGATCCTCGTTCTCCACGGCCCCAACCTCAACCTGTTCGGTCGCCGCGAACCGCACATCTACGGCAAGACCACGCTCGCCGAGATCAACGCGCAGCTGCAGGCCCTCGCCGGCGAACTCGGCGTGACGCTGGACACCATCCAGTCGAACCACGAAGGCGACCTGATCGACTTCCTGCACACCCACATCGACGATGCGCAGGGCGCGCTGGTGAACCCCGCCGGCCTCACGCAGCACGGCGTGCCGCTGCACGATGCGATCAAGGCCATGCCGTTCCCGACCATCGAGGTCCACATGTCCAACATCGCTGCGCGCGAGGCATGGCGCGCGCATTCGATCATCTCGCCGGCGGTGAAGGGCACGGTCCAGGGCCTGGGCCCGCTGTCGTACCTGGCGGCGTTGCGCGCGCTGGTCGACATGCAGCGCCAGGCGCAGGCTCAAGTCCAGGCGCAGGCCTCCGCATGACCCGCTGGCTCGACCGGTGCTGCACCGGCATCGAGGCGCTGATCGCGGCCGCGCTCGCGGTCATGGTCGTGCTCGTGTTCGGCAACGTGGTGCTGCGCTACGGCTTCAACTCGGGCATCACGGTGTCCGAGGAAATCTCGCGCTGGCTCTTCATCTGGATGACCTTCCTGGGCGCCGTGGTTGCGCTGAAGGAGCACGGGCACCTGGGTGTGGACATGGTGGTGCAGAAGCTGCCCCCCATCGGCAAGAAGATCTGCCTGGCCGTCGGCCATGCAGTCATGCTCTACATCGTCTGGCTGTTGCTGCAGGGCAGCATCGCGCAGGCGCGCATCAACTGGGACGTGACGGCGCCCGTCACCGGCGCGTCGATGGCCATCGTCTACGCGGCGGGCATCGTGTTCTCGGTGCTGGCCGGGCTCATCCTGGCGCTCGACCTGCTGCGCCTGCTCACGGGCCGCATCGCCGACCATGAACTGGTGATGGTGCAGGAGTCGGAAGAAGCGGTGCAGCTGCAGCAGATCCTGGGTTCGCAAGATGCCAAGGAACCGGGGGCACGGCCATGACCATCGTTGTTTTTGTCGGCTCGCTGTTGCTCGCCATGGCGATGGGCATTCCCATCGCCTTCTCGCTGCTGGCCAGCGGCGTGGCGCTGATGTGGCACCTCGACCTGTTCGACGCGCAGATCCTCACGCAGAACGTGATCGGCGGCGCCGACAGCTTTCCACTGTTGGCCGTGCCCTTCTTCATGCTCGCGGGCGAGATCATGAACGTGGGCGGACTGTCCAAGCGCATCGTCGACTTCGCGCTCGCGCTGGTCGGCCACGTGAAGGGCGGCCTCGGCTACGTGACGATCATGGCGGGCTGCCTGCTGTCGGCGCTCTCGGGTTCGGCCGTGGCCGATGCCGCCGCGCTCACCGCACTGCTGCTGCCGATGATGGTGCGCGCGGGCCACGACAAGCCGCGCGCGGCCGGCCTCATTGCGGCCACCGGCGTGATCGGCCCCGTGATCCCGCCGAGCATCGGCCTCGTGATCTTCGGCGTGGCGGCCAACGTGTCGATCTCCAAGCTGTTTCTCGCGGCCATCGTGCCGGGCCTGCTGATCGGCGGCGCGCTGTGGATCACCTGGGCCTGGCTGGTGCGGCGCGAAAAGATCGTGCCGCCGCCGCGCAAGTCGTCGGCCGAGATTGCCGCCGCCTTCCGCAACGCGCTGTGGGCGCTGATGCTGCCGGTGATCATCCTCGTGGGCCTGCGCATGGGCGTGTTCACGCCCACCGAGGCCGCGGTGGTGGCCGCCGTGTATGCGCTCTTCGTGTCGACGGTGGTATACCGCGAGATCACCTGGAAGGACCTGTACGCCATCTTCGTGAGCGCGGCCAAGACCAGCGCCATCGTGATGTTCCTGATCGCCGCGGCGATGGTGAGCGCCTGGCTCATCACGGTGGCCGACCTGCCCTCCAAGATCGTGGGCATGCTGCAGCCGTTCATGGGCAACCAGATGCTGCTCATGATCGCGATCATGGTGCTCGTGATGGTGGTGGGCACGGCGATGGACATGACGCCGACCATCCTCATCCTCACGCCGGTGCTCATGCCCGTGGTGAAGGCGGCCGGCATCGACCCCGTGTACTTCGGCGTGCTGTTCATCATCAACAACTCGATCGGTCTCGTCACGCCGCCGGTGGGCACGGTGCTCAACGTGGTGGCCGGCGTCGGCAAGATCTCGATGGACGACGTCACGCGCGGCGTGGTGCCGTTCATGCTGGCCGAGTTCGCGATCCTGTTCGTGATGGTGGCGTTTCCGCAGCTGGTGATCGTGCCGGCGCGGTGGTTCGGGGGCTGAGCCGATGCGCGCCATTTGCCTCACCGCGCTCGCCCTGTTCGCGGCTTTTCCCGCGGTCGCGCAAGACCCCGAGCGCGAAGTGCTGCCCGAGCAGCGCCAGCGGCTGGCCTTCATCGCGCCCTCCGGCCTCGCGCCGCTGGGCAGCGGCAAGATGGTGTTCAGCGCCTTCCACGTCACGACCGGCCAGGAGCTGTGGGTCACCGACGGCAGCAATGCCGGCACCTCCTTGCTGAAGGACATCCGGCCGGGCTTCCGGGGGTCGTTCCCTGCCGGTCAGGTCGCGTTCAAGGGCCACGTCTACACCACGGCCACCGACGGCGCGAGCGGGCTCGAGCTCTGGCGCACCGACGGCACCGCCGCCGGCACGACGCAGGTGATCGACCTGCGCCCCGGCGAGGAAGGCGCGATGCCCAACGAGCTGACCGTGTTCCGCGACGCGCTCTACTTCGTGGCCGACGACGGCCAGACCGGCTTCCAGGTGTGGAAGACCACGGGCGATGCGAAGGGCACCACGCGCGTGTCCGCCGTCGACGCCGGGCCGCGCGCCCTCACCCGCCAGCTCACCGTGGCCGGCTCGCGCCTGTTCTTCACCGCGACCACGCGCACGCACGGCCACGAACTCTGGGTGACCGACGGCTCGCCCGAGCACACACGCCTGGTGAAGGACATCCGCCCAGGCATCGAGGATGCGGGCATCCAGAACCTCACAGCCGTGGGCAACGACATTTACTTCACCGCGCACGACGGCGAACACGGCGCCGAGCTGTGGAAGAGCGACGGCACCGCACACGGCACGCAGCTGGTGAAAGACCTGCGCCCCGGCGCCGCGCCCTCGCGGCCGACGCACCTGGCGGTGCTGGGCCGCACGCTGTACTTCTCGGCCGACGACGGCGTGCACGGCATCGAGCTGTGGAAGACCGACGGCACCGCGAAGGGCACGGTGCTGGTGAAGGACATTCGGCCGGGCCCGAGCGGCTCCGTGTCGAGCGCGATCGCCGTGATGGGCGGCAAGCTCTACTTCGCCGCGACCGACGGCGTGTCGGGCGCGGAGCTGTGGCGCAGCGACGGCACGGCGGCGGGCACGGTGCGGGTGAAGGACATCGCACCGGGCGTGGAGAACGGCTCACCGGCACGCTTCGCCGTCATCGGGGCGCGCCTGTGGTTCGCGGCGAACGGCGGCGGTGGCCGGGGCGTCGAGCCATGGACCAGCGACGGCACGCCGGCCGGCACGCGCGCGGTGGCCGACCTGGCCGCGGGCGAACGCCACGCCATGCCGCTGGGCTTTCGCGCGCTGGGCGACGCGGTGCTCTTCGTGGCCGACGACGGCCATGGCAACGACCGGCTGTGGTCCTATCGCAAGGACGGCAAGGACGGCCGGGCGACGCTGATCGGCGATCCGCTCAAGGCGCGGCTGCGCTGACACCGAAGGCCTGCGTGGCCGCGTAGTCGCGCAAGGCCTGCTGCATGGCTACGGCGATGGCGGGGTGCGTCGGGTCGTGGCCCGCGCCCTGCGCCCACTGCAGCGGCGCGCCCAGCACCTGCGCCAGTGCCTGCGCGCCCTCGGGCGGACACAGCGCGTCCTGCGTGCCATGCACGATCAACGTGGGCACGGCAGGCAATGCGGCGCAGCGCTGCAACAGCGTAGGCGCGTCGAGCCAGCAGCCATGCCGCAGGTAGTGGCTCTGCACGCGGTAGCGCGCCACGAGCCGCGGCAGCATCGCTTCGTCGATCGGCGGCGCGGCGCCACCGGTGGCGAGGCGCTGTTCCCAGTCGAACCAGTGGCGCGTCAGCTCGCACTGCCGCTCCCAGGTGCCGTGCGCGAAGACCTCGGCGATCGGCACCGTCACCGGGCATTGCCGGCGCCCGGCCTCGCCCCACAGTGCGCGCCATGCGGGGCCGTCGTGCTGCAGGGCCCCGGCGAAGAGCGCGTGAATGTCGCCCGGGCGCGCGAGGAACACGTTGCGCAGCAGCAGGCCCGCGACGGCCTCCGGTGCGTCGAGCGCATGCCTCAGCGCCAGCGTGGCACCCCACGAGCCGCCCACCACCAGCCATCGATCGATGTGCAGATGTGCGCGCAGCAGCCGCAGGTCGGCCAGCAGATCGGCGAGCGTGTTGTGTTCGATCGATCCTGCAGGTGTGCTGAGGCCCGAACCGCGCTGATCGGGGCAGACGATGCGGTAGTGCGCGGGATCGAAGTCCCGGCGCAACAGCGGCGAACTGCCCGAGCCCGGCCCGCCATGCAGCACCACCACCGGCAGGCCCGCCGGATTGCCGTGCTCCTCGACGTGCATCACATGCCCGCCGTCCAGAGGCAGGCGATGGGTGATCGTCATTGGCGCGTGTTCTCAGCTCAGCGCGTTCGCGTCGGTGCGAAAGACGAGGTCGCCCGCACGCCGCGCGCCCGGCACGAAGCGGATCGGCGTGCCGACGTCGCGCGGATCACCCGCCGCCTTGACCATCGCCTCCACCTCCTCATGCCGCGGGCTCTTCGGGCACACCGGGTCCGTGGCCGCCGCGTCGCCGGTCAGCAGAAAAGCCTGGCAGCGACAGCCCCCATGGTCCTTCTCCTTCTCATCGCAGCTCTGGCAGGTGCTGCTCATCCAGCCCGTGCCACGGTAGGCGCCGAAGGCCGGGCTCTCCTGCCAGATGCTGCGGATGCTGTGCTCGCGCACATTGGGAAAGTCGAGCCCGGGCAGCATGCGCGCGCTGTGGCACGGCAGCGCCACGCCGTCGGGTGCGACCACGAGGAACACGCTGCCCCACCCCGCCATGCAGGGCTTGGGCTTGCCCTCGGCGTAGTCGGGCACCACCCAGAGGATCTTCATGCGGCCGTCCAGGCGCGGGCGATGGGTTTGCACCACCGCCTCGGCCGTGGCCAGCATGTCGCGCGAGGGCATCAGCATCTCGCGGTTGCGCCAGGCCCAGCCGTAGTACTGCACGTTGGCGAGTTCGAGAAAGTCGGCCTCCATCGCCTCGGCCATCTCGATGATGCGGCCCACGTGCGGCAGGTTGTAGCGGTGCATCACGCAGTTCAGCACCATCGGGTAGCCGAGGTCCTTGATGGTGCGGGCCACGCGCTGCTTGAGGTCGAAGGTCTTCGTGGAGCTGAGGAAGTCGTTGAGCTCGCGGCTCGAATCCTGGAACGACAGCTGGATGTGGTCCAGCCCCGCACGCTTGAGCGTCTCTGCGCGCTGCGGCGTGAGGCCCACGCCCGAGGTGATCAGGTTGGTATAGAAGCCGAGCTCGTGCGCCGCCGCGACCAGCTCCGGCAGGTCGTCGCGCAGCAGCGGCTCGCCGCCCGAGAAGCCCAGTTGCACCGCGCCCATCGCGCGCGCCTCGCGGAACACGCGAATCCATTCGGCCGTGTCCAGCTCCTCGCGGTAGCGCGTGTAGTCGACCGGGTTGGAGCAGAAGGCGCAGTGCAGCGGGCAGCGGTAGGTCAGCTCGGCCAGCAGCCACAGCGGCGGCTTGGCGACCGCGCGGGGTGCGCGGGCTTGCGGCTCAGCGGATCCAGTGGCGTCCATGGGCCTGCTCCAGGAATTCGAGCACGTCGGCATGCAGGTCGCTCTCGCCGAAGGTGCGCTCCAGGTCGGCCACGAGTGCGGCCACCGAGGTCTTGCCGTCGCAGCGCTGGAGGATCTCGGCCGCCGGCCCGTTCAGCTTGATCATGCCCTCGGGGAACAGCAGCACGTGGCACTGCTGCGCCTCTTCCCACTGCATGCGGTAGATCGAGGTGAGCGCCGGTTGGGCATCGTCGGTCCATGCGGTCATGGTTGCTGGTCTTTCGGAAGGTCGTCGGGATAAGCCTTCTCGATCGCGTCGAGCATGGCCCAGAGGATGTCGAGCTTGAAGCCCAGGATGTGCAGCGCGCGCTGCTGCCGCTCGCGCGTGGTGCACCACTGCATCGCCACTTCGAGGCCGTGCTCGACGTCGCGGTCGGCCAGCGGAATGCGGCTGCGAAAGTAGTCCAGGCCCGAGGTGTCGATCCACGGGTAGTGCGTGGGCCAGCCCGCGAGCCGGTCCTTGTGGATGCGCGGTGCGAACATCTCGGTGAGCGAGGAGATCACCGCCTCCTGCCACGACGCCGTGCGCGCGAAGTTGACGTAGGCATCGACCGCGAAGCGCACGCCGGGCACGACGAGCGCGTGCGACTCGAGCACCTCGCGCGCCAGGCCGGTGGCGATGCCCAGGCGGGTCCAGATCTCGATGCCGCCCGCGTTGGCGCCTTCATGGTCGCCGTGCCCGTCGTGGTCGAGCATGCGCACCACCCAGCGCCGGCGCGTGGCGCGGTCGTCGCAGTTGGACAGAACGGCGGCGTCCTTCACCGGGATGCGGCACTGGTAGTAGAAGCGGTTCGCCACCCAGCCGCGCACCTGGAAGGGCTGCAGCTCGCCCGCGTTGAGCCGGCGATTGAACGGGTGGTGGCTGTGGTAGCGCGACTCCATGGCGCGCAGCCTCGCTTCGAATTCCTGCGGGGACCATGGGCCTTGTGTCTCTTGTGTCACGTGTTCAGATCTCCAAGGCCATGCCGTCGAACGCGACCTCGATGCCGCGGCGCACGAGCTGCGCGCGCTGTGGCCCGTCTTCGTCCAGGATGGGGTTGCTGTTGTTGATGTGGATGAGCACCTTGCGCCGCGCCGCACAGGCGTCGAGCGCCTGCAGCATGCCGGGGCCGTGCGGCCCGTCGCATTGCGGCAGGTGACCCATGTCGGCCGCGTGCTTCTTGCCGAGGCCGGCCGCGACCATCTCGTCTTCGGTCCAGAAGGTGCCGTCGACGAGCACGCAGTCGCAGGCATCGAGGCTGCGGCGCTCGGCCTCGCCGACCTGCGCCAGGCCCGGCGCGTAGAGCACGCGCTTGCCGGTGGTGGGGTCTTCGATGAGCACCGCGGCGTTCTCGCTGCGCGCCTCGGTCTGGCGGCGCGGCGAATACGGCGGCGCCTTGCCGGGCACCGGCACGGCCTGCAGCCGCAGCCCGGCGATGTCGTGCCAGGCACCGCCGCCGGGCTCGAGCGACAACGGGTGCCAGGTCACGCCGCAGTAGCTGTCGAGCGTGCGCAGCAGCGGCAGGCTGCCGCTGAGGTCGTCATGGGCCTCGGGCGTGCAGTACAGCTGCAGCCGCTGCCCTTCGCGCAGGCTCAGCAGGCCTGCGACGTGGTCGATTTGAGAGTCCATCAGCACCACCGCCTCGATCGGCGAATGGCGCAGGCCGTGGCGCGGCCACAGGGCCGGCGAGGCGCGCAGTTGCGCGCCGAGGTCGGGGGAGGCGTTCAGCAATATCCAGCGTTCGCCATCGGCCGACACGGCGATCGAACTCTGCGTGCGGGGCGTGGCCCGCACCTGCCCGCTTCGCTGGCCGGCGCACAGGCGGCAATTGCAATTCCATTGAGGGAAGCCACCGCCCGCTCCCGAACCCAGCACCAGAATCTTCATGGGGGCCCAACAAAAAAACACGGCACCGGCGCAAGGCCGGTGCCGTGGGTCTGCGCGCTCAGCGAGCGGAGATGTACATCGTGATTTCGAAACCGAAACGCATTTCTTCAAACTCAGGCTTGCACCATTTCATCGCATTGCTCCTTCAGTGGTTGGGGTTGAGGACATATCAATAGACGACGATCTTTCCCGTCGGGCGCGGGCTATGGCAGTCGTTGTAAAAGTATTCGCCCGGCGTGTCAAAGGTGTGGGTCTGCGACTGGCCCGGGGTCAGCCTGAAATTGAACCGCCCTTCGAAGAACTGCGTGGCGCAGTGGGTGTTGGCGTTGGCTGCGGGGTTGGTGAAGGTCACGGCGGTGTTGACGGGCACGCGCATGAAGGTCGGCGTCATGGCATTCACGGCCGTCGACTCGGTCGCACCCGGCTCGTTCGCCGCGGTCTGCACACGCGCCAGGAACACGGTGTTCGGCGTCGGCAGTGCCGCGCCCTCCACCGCCGCGCCCGACACGGGCCGACGCACCACGGGCGGTGTCGGCGTGGCGGCCGCGGTCACCGCGCCGCCGACCTTGAAGGCCCACAGCCGGTCGCCGCGCGGGGCCGAGTCGCCGTACGGAATGCTGGTGCCGCCCGAGAACACCGCGATGTACTGCTCGCCATCGATCTCGTAGGAGACCGGGCTCGCGCTGATCGCCGCGCCGGTCTGGAAGCGCCACAGCTCGGTGCCGTCCTGCGCATCGAGCGCCAGCAGGTTGCCGTCGGGCTGCCCGATGAACAGCAGGTCGGAGGCCGTGCTCAGGATGCCGTTGCCGTGCGCCACCGAGTACGGCAGCGGCTTCTTCCACTTGACGAGGTTGGTGCTCGGGTCCACCGCCACGACCGCGCCGGTCATGTAGGTGCCCGGCGGACGCAGGCCGTTGCTCGACTCGCTGAGCGAGTGCGCTGCCGACACGTAGCCCATGCCCGTGTAGACCAGGCCCGTGCGCTGGCTGAAGGACTGGTGGTTCCAGTTGGCACCGCCGCCGTGGCCCGGGATGGACAGGATCGGCACGTCCCAGTGTGCGTCGTACAGGCAGCCCTTCGTGTAGTTGGGCACCGCGCGGTTCGGGTCGCCCGGAATGGCCGTGCCCAGCGGCTGGTCGACGATGCAGGTCTCGGTCCAGGCGCCCTGGCGCGGCAGAGGCTGCGTGGGCCAGCTGGCCTGGCGGGCGTCCTGCTTCACGGGCACTTCGTCGATGCCCAGCGGCGCGCTGCCGTCCTTGCGATCGAGGATGTAGTACATGCCCGTCTTGCTGCCGTAGATGACGACCTTGCGGTCCTTGCCGTCGATCTTCACATCGGCGAGCACGGGCGACATCACGTTGTCCATGTCCCAGATGTCGTGGTGCACCGACTGGAAGTGCCACTTGTATTCGCCGCTCTTCAGGTCGAGCGCGACGATGGAGTTGGCGAACAGGTTCTGACCCGGGCGCGAGGAGCCGTCTTGCGACGAGCCGCCGCGCACGTTGCCGAAGGTCCAGTACACCAGGCCCAGCTCGGGATCGACCGCGGGATGGATCCACGGCGTGGCGCCGGTGCGTGCCGTGTCGGGTGCGCCGCCCCAGGTGTCGTAGCCGAGTTCGCCCGCGCGGGGCACGCCCCAGAAGGTGGTCAGCACCTTGCCGGTGAGTGCGTCGGCCGAGAATGCGGCGCCGCGGTTGCCGTCGTTGGTGCCCAGGTACAGGCGCTTGTCGTGGTAGACCAGCGCGACCTTCTGCAGCGCGCCCTTGTAGTCGGGGTCGGTGCTGCTGGTCGGGTACTGCTTGATCCACTCGACGGCGCCGGTGTCGGTTCGCAGCGCCACGAGGCGGTTGCCGGTGGCCACGGTGAACACCAGGCCCAGGTCCTTGGCGACGGCCACGCCGCGGCGGGTGATGCTGCCGTAGGGCGTGGTCCACTTCCACTTCGTCACGCCGGTCTTGCCGTCCACCGCGACCACGTTGCCCAGTGCGGACTCGATGTAGAGCACGCCGTCGACGACGACGGTGGTGCTCTGGTTGTTGCCGGTGGTCATGCCGCCTTCGATCTGGTTGACCCAGGCGCCGCCCAGTTGCGTGACGAGGCCCTTGTTGATCTTGCGCAGGCTCGAATAGTTCTGGTTGCCCAGGTTGCCGCCGACCTTCGGAAAGTCCTTGTCGCCGGCGGTGCAGCAGTCCGACAGGTCGGCCGCGGGTGCGGCGGCGGCCGGTGGCGATGCGGGCGGCGGTGTGCCGGCAGACGGCGGCGGCGCAGGGGCCGGCACGACGGGCAGCACGGGCGTTCCGCCACCGCCGCTGGAGCCGCCGCAGGCGGTGATCAGCAACGGCGATGCAAGCACGCCGCACGAGATCAGCAGCGTGACCAATGATTTTTTCTTCATGGATGTCTCTACTCGGTGAACGTTGGAACAGGGATGTTCGAAACGACCGGTGGCGCGCACACGGCGCCGCACCGGCCCCGGGAGGTCGTCGTCGTTACTCGGTGGTGCAGAAAGGCGTCAGGCCCATCGCCGACTTCACGCCTTGCACGACGAGCTTCTGGAACTCGATGGCGCCCACGCCCGACAGGTCGGCGGTGAACGAGTGCGCGTTGTGCCCGAGGGTCGTGAGCCATGCGCGACCGCCGTCGTAGTACTGGCACCAGGCGACCGGATGGAAGTCGGCGTGGCCGGGATGCGGCGCGGAGGTGAGCGGCTTCAGCGTCGAGGTGTCGACCTTGGCCAGGAACTTCACCTTCGTCGGGAAGGGCATCAGGTTGTACCACTCGTCCTGGAAGGAGAAGCGCTTGGGCACGTCCTTCGTCGAAGGGTCGTCCGAGACGATCTCGACATCGCCCGCGCGGTTCGGTCCGTGGTTGTAGAAGTTCGCGTTGCCCAGCAGGCCTTCGTAGTAGGGCCAGTTGTATTCGGCGCCGAAGGCGTTGTGCAGGCCGACGAAGCCGCCGCCGCGGCGCATGTAGTTGCGCAGTGCGGTGCGCGCGGCGTCCTGGCTGGTGCTCACCGCGCCGTTCCACAAGGTGTCGCGGTTCGAGCTCGCGAAGATGATCGCCTTGTAGTTGTTGATGCGGCTGCCCAGCACGGCCACGTCCTCGGTCCAGTCGACCGTGATGCCCTCGGCCGACAGCATGCGCACGAGGCCTGCCTGCATCACGTTGTCGGTGTTCATCGCCGGGTTCAGGCCGGCCGCCATCGGCGTGCCGAGCACGGCATGGCGCGGGCCGGCGGTGCGCGAGTAGATCAGCACGCGGTCGGGCGTGGTGGCGAACGCGCCCCAGTCGTTGTAGCACTTGGGGTTGGTGCCGCGGCAGACGTTGTAGTACTCGTCGAAGCTGTCGTCGACCTCGGCCACCGGTTCGGTGGGCGCCGGCACTTCGTCGGTCGGCGCAGGCGGCGGTGCCGATGCAGCAGGCGCGGGCGCCACGGGCAGGATCGGCAAGGCCGCGCCGCCGCCGCCGTCGCCTCCACCGCAGGCAGTCAATGCCAGCGCGAGCGCGGCGGCCGATGCAAGTCCGAAGGGAAAAAATCTGGGATGTGTCAACGGAGTCTCCTCTTGGTGGTGTCAATGGCGGAATCGGACGGGCGCACGCGCCCAGCACGTGTCGCTGCGCCGCGGGTGGCGGCAGGCGCAGACGTGGGAGTGACGGAAATTGCCGGCGGGAACGAAGAAGGAATTCGTCGTCGGCCGTGGGGGCGCGCTACTTGCGGATGCGCACGAGCTCGTCGTTGTAGAGCTTGACGATGGCGGGGTCGTACTGGGCGGCGAACTTGTCGACGACGGGCTTGGCGATGTCGCGCATGCGCTTCTGTTCGGTGGCGCTGAGTTCGTTGAACTGCGCGCCCTTGGCCTGCAGGTCGCCCACGGCCTTCTGCGCGGCGGCGCGGCTGACCTGGCGCTGGTAGCCGCGTGCCTCGTTGGCCGCGTCGTTCATCATCTTCTGTTCGGCGGGCGTGAGCGAGTCCCAGAACTTCTTGCTCACCAGCACGATGTTGGCGGCGTACACGTGGTTGGTGGCGCTGACGAACTTCTGCACTTCGTAGAACTTGTTCGACAGGATCACCGCATACGGGTTCTCTTGCCCGTCGACCGCCTTGGCCTCCAGCGCACCGTACAGCTCGGCGAAAGGCATCGGCACCGGGTTGGCCTTGAAGGCCTTGAAGGTTTCGAGGAACACGGGGTTGGGGATCACGCGGATCTTCAGACCTTCAAGGTCTTCGGGCTTGGTGATCGGGCGCTTGCTGTTCGTGACGTTGCGAAAGCCCAGGTCCCAGTAGCCCAGGGCGACAAGGCCCTTCTCGGGGAGCTTGGCGATCAGCGCCTGGCCCAACGGGCCGTCGAGCAGCGCATCGGCCTGCGCGAAGTTGTTCACCGAGAAGGGGAAGTCGACGAGGCCGAACTCCTTGACGATGCCGGCCAGCGACGTGGTGGCCGGTGCCGACATCTGCTGCACGCCGCCCTGCAGGGCCGACTGCTGCTGCATCTCGTTGCCCAGCTGGGAGGCGGGGAACTCCTGGACCTTCATCTTGCCGCCGCTCTTGGCCGACAGGAGTTCGGCAAAGCGCTTGACGCCGAAGCTCACGGGGTGGTCGGCGTTGTTCAGGTGGCCGAAGCGGATCACGCGCTCCTGCTGCGCTTGCGCAACAGCAGGAACGACCAGGGCGAGGGCAAGGCCGGCGGTGGCCAGCGAGCGGTAAAGCGTTCTCAAAGTTGTTCTCCAGCGTGCGATGTGAGCGGTCCATGCCGGGGCGCTTCACACGCGCCCCGACTCCTGGCGGCGCGATCTTATCGATTTAGTGGAAAATCTTTCTACTAGTGAAAACACTTGGCAAAATGCTAGAGTCGTCTCATGACAGCCATACTCGAACGCAGCTTCAAGGTGCTCGAACACCTCTCCGGCCACCCCGAGGGCCGTGCGCTTTCCGCGCTTTCTGCCGAGCTGGAAATGCCGTTGAGCGCCACCCACCGCCTGCTGAGCGAACTGGTGCGCTACGGCTATGTGCGGCAGGACCAGAGCCATGGCGACTACATGCTGACCATCAAGCTGGTGTCGCTGGGCCTGAGCTTCTTGAGCAACAGCGGCATCGTCGACGTGGCACAGCCGCTGCTCGACCGACTCGCGGTCGCGTCGGGCGAGCTGGTGCGGCTGGCGGTGGTCGACGGCGACGAGCTCACCTTCGTCGCGAAGGCGCAAGGCGCCACGCGCGGGCTGCGCTACGACCCGGACATGGGCCTGTCGGTGAACCTCTCGTGCAGCTCCGCGGGCCACGCCTGGCTCTCGACCATGACGGACGAGCAGGCGCTGCAGCTCGTCGCGAAACAGGGCTTCGGCCAGCCGGAAGACTTCGGCCCGAAAGCGCCGACCACCGTGAAGGCGCTGCTCGTGTTCCTGCGCGCCACGCGCAAGCGCGGTTTCTCGATGATCAACGAGGTGTTCGCCCCCGCGATGACCGCCATGGCCGCGCCGGTGCGCGGTGCGCACGGCGGCGTGATCGGCGTCATCACCATCGCGGGGCCGCTGGTGCGGCTCACGGAAGAACGCATGCTCGCGCTGGGCCCGCAGCTGCTGGCCGCGGCGGACGACGTGGCGCGGGCCAGCGGCGCGTCCGCACTGTTCAAGCGCCGGGCCTGAAGGCCCTGCCAGGTCCTTAGTCGACCTTCACCAGGAACAGCACGAAGCCCGTGCCGCCCGGCTCGACCGTGCCCGTGAAGCGCCAGTCGATCGCGCCCGTGCCCCCGGCGGGTTGAACGGTGGTGCAGGCCACCGCGCCCGCCGGCGGCGCGTTCGCCGGCGTGTTCTTCACGCAGCCCGTGAGCGATGCCGGCGTGGTGCCGGTGGTCGCGCTCACGAAGGTGGTGTAGCCCGGCGTCATGTCGTTCACGACCATGCTGCGGATCGGCGCGTCGCCGTTGTTCGTGTAGGTGATGCGGTACTCGAGCGTCTCGCCCGACTTGGCCTGGTTGTTCACGCCGAAGGTGCCGCTTTGCGTGATGTTGCGCACTTCCTTCTTCAGCTCCAGCGCCACGCCCGACACGGTCGTGAGGTCGTCGAGCGTGAAGCTGCCGCTGAGCGACGGGCTGGCGTTGGTGTAGGTGAAGTCGGCGCGGATCGTCGCCTTGTTGTTCGAGCCCAGCGGCGCCGTGGCGGGAATGAACTCCTGCACGATCACGCAGACTTTGCCCGCGAAGGTCACGGGCGTGGCCGCCGCGCTCGGCGGGTACAGCTGCGCGGCTCCGGCCTGCAGGCTGCCGGTGCAACCCACATCCGCGAAGACCTTCGTCGTCCAGCCGGTGATGGCGGGCGTGGCCGTCTCGCTCGCCACGCTGAAGCGCACCTGCCCTGCCGTGCCGGCCGTGAAGGTGTGGGCGTAGGTCACGGTGCTGCCCGGCAGGCCGGTCTTGGCACCGTCGGTCGCGAAGGCGCTGTTGTCGACGTCGCCGAAGTTCAGGTTCGCGTGGCCCGTGCCGTTCCAGCTGAAGGCGATGCGGTCGGGCGTGCCGGTGCGCGTGTAGGTGTAGGTGCCACCGGCCGCAGCCACGGCCGAGCCCGAGGGCAGCGCGACGTTGCCCACCGAGGCGCCGGTCGACACGCGCGTGCCGGGGTTGGTTTCTTCCACGCACATCGCCGAGCCCGTGGCCGTGCCGGCCGGCACGCTCAGGCTGTAGGCACCCGAGGCGTCCGTGAGCGCGCTCGCGTACACGGTGGCACCGCAGTTGGTCAGCCGCACGCTCACGCCCGACAGCGGGCCCTCGCCGCCGTTGACGAGGCCGTCGTTGGCCGTGCCGCCGCCCACGCCGTTGTCCAGGAACACGCGGCCGCTCACGATGGCCGCGAGCGTGTTGGTGAAGGTACAGACCACGGCCGTGCCGTTCGTCAGCCCGGCCGCGGGCAGCGTGACGGTGCCCGCCACCAGATCGACGGCCGCCGTCGCCCCGCCCGCCAGACCCGTGCAGGTCGCGCCCGAGAACGCGAAGCCGCCGGGCATCGAGGCCGCGACTTCGGTCAGCACCGTCTGGGTGTTGGCCGTGGTGAGCGTCTTGATGGTGCCCACCACCGTCGAGCCCGACACCGAGACGTTGATGCTGTCCGAGCCGAAGCCGTTGGTGCCGCTGAACGCGAAGGTGCCCGTGCCGCCCAGCGCCTGCTTGCGGATCTGCACCGTCGGCAGGCGGTTGTTGCTGTAGGTACAGACGATGGCCTTGCCGGCGTCGCCCGCGCCGATCACCAGCGTGTTGCTCGCCTGGCCGTTGGTGCCGCTCAGGGCGTTGGCCGTGGCGCCGCCGTCGGCGGTACACGACAGCACGGTCGTGTAGTTGGCCAGCGTGCCGGTGGGCATCGTTTCCGCCGGGAACGTGATCGTGTTGCCCACGGCCGCCACCACCGCCGCGCCGCTGTTGCCGGCCGTGGGTGCGGTCGCGGTGAACGCGGCCGTGTTGTTGGTCGCGCCCGTGGTTGCGCCGATGCTGGCGACATTGCCCGCTTCGCTGTTCGCGCCCCAGGCCTTGCGCACCTGCAGGGTGACCGTCTTCTTCGCGTTGGTGTAGGTACAGACGATGGCCTTGCCGGCATCGCCCGCGGCAATCGCCAGCGTGTTGCTCGCCTGGCCGTTGGTGCCGCTCAGCGGGTTGGTGGTGGCACCGCCGTCGGCGGTACAGGCGAGCACGGTGCTGTAGTTCGCGAGCGAGCCCGTGGTCATCGTCTCGGCCGGCAGCGTGAGCGTGCCGCCGACGACCATCGACACCGCCGCGCCGCTGTTGCCGGCGGTGGGTGCCGTCGCGGTGAACGCCGACGTGTTGCTGCTGCCGCCCGAGGTGGCGCCGATGCTGGCCACGTCGCCGTTCGTGCTGTCCGCGCTCCAGGCCTTGCGCAGCTGCACGGTCACGGTCTTGGGCGTGTTGGTGTAGGTACAGACGATCGCCTTGCCCGCGTCGCCCGCGCCGACCAGCAGCGTGTTGCTGTTCTGCCCGTTGGTGCCGCTGAGCGCATTGGCCGTGGCACCGCCGCCGGCCGTACAGGCCAGCACCGTGGTGTAGTTGGCGAGCGTGCCCGGCGCCATCGTCTCGGCCGGCAGCGTGATCGTGTTGCCGGCCTGCACGGTCACGGCCGTGCCGCTGTTGGCGCCGGTGGGCGCCGTCGCGGTGAAGGCCGTGGTGTTGCTCGATCCGCCCGAGCTCGCACCGATGCTCGCGACGTTGCCAGCGATGCTGTTCGCACCCCAGGCCTTGGCGATCTGCAGCGTGGCCGTCTTCGGCGTGTTGGTATAGGTACAGACGATCGCCTTGCCCGCGTCGCCCGCGCCGACCACCAGCGTGTTGCTGGCCTGGCCGTTGGTGCCGCTCAGCGTGTTGGCCGTGGCGCCGGCATCGGCGGTACACGACAGCACGGTGGTGTAGTTCGCCAGCGTGCCCGCGGTCATCGTCTCGGCCGGGAAGGTGAGCGTGTCGCCCGCGGCCACCGACACCGCGGTGCCGCTGGTGCCTGCCGTCGGCGCCGTCGCCGTGAACGCAGCGGTGTTGTTCGCGCCGCCCGTGGTCGCGCCGATGCTCGCCACGTTGCCCGTGGTGCTGCCGGCGCTCCAGGCCTTGGCCAATTGCAGCGTCGCGGTCCTGCGCGTGTTGGTGTAGGCGCAGTTCACCGCGCTGTCCGACGGCATGGTGAAGGTGCGGCTCAGGCCGCTGCCGCTCACTGTCACCGCGCTGCCGTCCGACACCTTGGTACAGGCCAGCGTCGTGGTGTAGTTGGCCGCGTTGCCGGTGGTGAAGGCCTCGGCCAGCGTCACCGTGGCGCCGCTGGCCGCGGTGGCCGTGGCGTTGGTGGTGGTGGCCGGCGCGGTCGACGTGCCGGCGGTCGCGCTCGTCACTTCGGCGGCGCTGCCGCTGACCGTCAGGTTGACCTTGTCGCCGGCGATGGCGCCGCTCCAGCTCTTGGACAAGGTCACCGCCGCCGTCTTGCGCGTGTTGGCGTAGGTACAGACGATGGCCGTGTCGGCCGCGCCCACCGTCAGCGTGTTGCCCGACAGGCCGCTGGTGCCGGTGCAGCTCAGCGCGCTGGTGTAGTTGGCGGCGCTGCCGGTGGTGAAGCTCTCGGCCAGCGTGATGACGCTGCCCACGGGCACGGCCTGCGCAGTGCCGGTGTCGGTCTCGGCGGCCGTGTTGGCCACCGAGGCCAGCGTGGTGAGGCCCGTGCCGGTGACGCTCACCGCGTCGTTGACGATCGCGCCCGACCAGGTCTTGGCCAGCGTGACGGTCGCCGTCTTCGCGGTGTTGGTGATCTCGCAAATGATCGGCAGGCCCGCATCGGCGTTGCCCAGGGTCAGCAGGTTGCCGCTGAGCGAGCCGCCGCCGGTGCAGCTCCAGGCGCTGGCGGTGTACGAGCCGGCGTTGGTGCCGAAGGGCGTCTCCGACAGCGTCACGGTGTCGCCCACCGCCACGCGCTGCGCGCCGCCGGTGTCCGTCTCGTTGGGCGTGTTGGCCGTGGCCTGCAGGTTGAAGGCGTAGCCGATGTTGTGGTTCGGGTGCACCGTGCCCGAGGCGGTCAGCGTGAAGGCGTCGTTGACGAGCGCGTTGACCCACTTCTTGCGCAGCTGCACCGTCGGCGCCTTGGCGTTGGTGACGGTACAGACGATGTTCGAGCCCGCCACCGTCGCCGCTGCATTCAGCGTGAACTGGTTCGTGTTCTGCGCGGTGCCGCGCGTCACCGTGCCGCCGCTGCCCATGCCCGTGCAGCTGACGTCGGTGATCACATAGTCGGGCACGCCCGTGGCCGGCGTGTAGGTTTCGGTGAAGGTGGTCGCCGTGCCCGTCGCGGTCAGCGTCTGCAGCGGCCCGTTGACGGCCGTGCCGGCCACGGTGGTGGTGATGGTGTGCGCGGCCACGCCGTTGGTGCCCGTGAAGTCGAAGCCGGCCACGCCGCCGAGCGAACGCTTGGCGAGGGTCAGGGTCGCGGGCTTGCCGGTGTTGGTGTAGGTACAGACGATGGCCTTGCCCGCGTCGGTCGCGCCGATCAGCAGCGTGTTGCTGTTCTGCCCGTTGGTGCCACTCAGCGCGTTGGCCGTGGCACCGCCCCCTGCCGTACACGACAGCACCGTGTTGTAGCTCGCGAGCGAACCCGTGGGCATCGTCTCGGCCGGCAGCGTGATGGTGTTGCCCGCCACCACGTTCACCGTGCTGCTGTTGCCCGCCGTGGGCGCGGTCGCCGTGAACGCCGTGGTGTTGCTCGCGCCGCCCGTGCTCGCGCCGATGCTCGCCACGTTGCCGCTGATGGCGCCGGCGCCCCAGGACTTGGTGATCTGCAGCGTGGCCGTCTTCGGCGTGTTGGTGTAGGTACACAGGATCGCCTTGCCCGCATCGGCCGGGCCGATCAGCAAGGTGTTGGTGGCCTGCCCGTTGGTGCCGCTCAGCGCGTTGGCCGTGGCGCCGCCGCCGGCCGTACAGGCCAGCACGGTGTTGTAGTTCGCCAGCGTCCCCGTCGGCATCGTCTCCGCGGGAAAGGTGATGGTGTTGCCGGCGACCACGGTCACGGCTGCGCCGCTGTTGGCGCCCGTGGGCGCCGTCGCCGTGAAGGCGGCGGTGTTGTTCGCTCCGCCCGTGCTCGCGCCCAGGCTCGCCACGTTGCCGGCGATGCTGTTCGCGCCCCAGGCCTTGGCGATCTGCAGCGTCGCCGTCTTCGGCGTGTTGGTGTAGGTACAGACGATCGCCTTGCCCGCGTCGCCCGCGCCGACCAGCAGCGTGTTGCTGTTCTGCCCGTTGGTGCCACTGAGCGCGTTGGCCGTGGCACCGCCGCCGGCCGTACACGCCAGCACGGTGTTGTAGTTCGCCAGCGTGCCCGGCGACATCGTCTCGGCCGGCAGCGTGATCGTGTTGCCCGTGGCCACGGTCACGGCGGTGCCGCTGTTCGCGCCCGTGGGGGCCGTGGCCGTGAAGGCCGTGGTGTTGTTGGTGCCGCCCGTGGAGGCTGGAATGCTCGCCACGTTGCCCGTGAGGCTGTTGGCGCCCCACGACTTGACCAGCTGCAGTGTGGAGGTCTTCGGCGTGTTGGTGTAGGTACAGACGATGGCCTTGCCCGCGTCGCCCGCGCCGATCGTCAGCGTGTTGGTCGCCTGGCCGTTGGTGCCGCTCAGGCTGTTGGCCGTCGCGCCGCCACCGGCGGTACACGACAGCACGGTCGTGTAGTTCGGCAGCACGCCGCCGTTCATGGTTTCCGCGGGGAAGGTGATCGTGTTGCCGGCCGCCACGGTCACGGTCGCGCTGGTGTTGGCCGTCGGCGCCGTCGACGAGAACGCCGCGGTGTTGGCCGCGCCGCCCGTGGTGGCGCCGATGTTCGCCACGTTGCCCGTCACGCTGATGGGGTTCCACGACTTGGCCAGTTGCAGGGTCGCGGTCTTGCGCGTGTTGGTGTAGGTACAGACGATGTCCTTGCCGATGTCGCCGAGGGCGATCGTCAGCGTGTTGCTCACCTGTCCGTTGGTGCCGCTGAGCGTGCTGGCCATCGGGCCGCCGTTCGCGGTACACGAGAGCACCGTGTTGTAGTTCGCCAGCGTGCCGGTGGTCAGCGTTTCCGCGGGCAGCGTGATGACGTTGCCAATGCCCACACCCACGGGCGTTCCGCTGTCGCCGGCCGTCGGTGCCGTCGCGTTGAAGGTCGCGGTGTTGCTGGCGGCGCCGAAGATGCCGGTGCCACCCGTGGTGGCCACGATGAGGGCCACGTCGCCAGTGTTGCTGCCGGCCGACCAGGCCTTGGCGAGCTGCAGCCTGACCACGTTGAACTGGATGACGACGAAGCCATTGCCGCCGGCCGTGCCGGCAACCCCCGGCCCCGGGGGGACGGTAACCGCGCTCGCCCCGCCCCTGCCGATGCTGCTCTGGTAGTGAGGGCTGCCGCCTGGGTTGGGCGCCGCAACGCTCCCTGAGAAGTTTCCGTTGGGCCCCGCAGCGAGCACGCCACCGGTGACAGCCCCCGAAGCGAAGTAGCCCGAACCACCACCGCCTGGTCCGTTGTAGGAACAGGTGGACGTGATCGGATTCGGCGTGCTGCTGCACTGCGCCATCCCGCCACCGCCGCCGTACCAGCCACCGCCACCGCCGCCACCACCTTCGTACTGAACGGAAATGCCGCCAACGGCCGAGCAACCGTTGCCGCCTTGCAAGGCACTGCCAGCCGAACCGCCAACGCAGGTGCTCGCGACGCTGCCGGAGGTCGGTGTGCCGATCGCTCCGCCAGCGGACTGCGTGCCGCCCTGCCCGCCAGTGCCGCTGGAAGACCCACCATTCGTGCCGCCACCACCGCCGGGAGCAGGCCTGCCGTTATCGGTCCAGTAGGCGCTGCCGCCACCGCCGCCTGCGATGAGCCTTGCGTTCGTTACAGAAAACTCGCCGTCGT
Source organism: Variovorax sp. GW531-E2 (assembly GCF_059423125.1). Classification (NCBI taxonomy): domain Bacteria; kingdom Pseudomonadati; phylum Pseudomonadota; class Betaproteobacteria; order Burkholderiales; family Comamonadaceae; genus Variovorax; species Variovorax sp. GW531-E2. The sequence continues at coordinate 29,918 of NZ_JBWKXQ010000005.1, forward strand.
TGACCCACAGCGCGCTCATGCCCCCGCCCGAGGAGCCGCCAGCGCCCACGCCGACATTGGACCCCTTCCCACCGCCCACACCACCTCTGCCATAGGGTCCGGCCGCATCCTCACTCCGCCCCCCTTGCCCCACAGTCACCGCCAAGAGGTTGCCGGGCGTGACCGTCACGGTCCCGTCGGCATAGCCGCCAGCGCCACCGCCGCTTGAAAAGCCACCTGCCGCTATGGAGCCACCACCACCGGCGCCCCACATCGTGGCACGCACCGAGGTCACACCGGCAGGCACCGTGAAGTTTTGCTTCCCCCCCGAATAGGTGAAGGTCACGCAGCTGTTGTAGCCCGACTGCGGCGTGCACGTAGCGATTGCCGCCTGCGCACCCGGCATGGCAATGAGCCACAAGGCCGTCGCGGCAAGCACGCCCTTCAACACCCCGCCGAGCCGCGCCATCCCGCCCGCTTCGTTTCTCGTTCTGCTTTGCATCATGGTCTCGTTCAGCGGGTTTCCTGCGCGGCCGCGGCGATCACGACCCAACGGCTCTTGGCGCTGTGGTCATCGCCCGCGACGGGAGGTGTGTCTTCTTTGGTATCGGTGCGCAGGCGCAGCACATCCACGCCGCGCCCGATCAGGTAGCTGCGCACCGCGTTGGTCCGCTGCGCGACCAGCTGCATGCGGTCGTCGGCACTGCCCTGCTGCGCGTCCGAGTGGCTGATGTGGATCACCACCTGCGCCTCGGTCGCCTTGATCTGCGCGGCCAGCGTGTTCAGCGTGTCGTGCGCCTGCGGCTTGATGAAGGACTTGGCGGGCTCGAACAGCGCCTCGGCCTGCAGCACCGTGCGCATCGGCAGCGGGGCCACTTCCGGCGCATCCGCGGCCAGCTTCTCGGCCTTCGCAGCCTTGGCCACGTTCGTCTCCCCCGTCGAAGCGAAGCCCAGGTGCGTCTCGTCGAACTTGAAGCGCAGCCGCACATAGGCGCCCTTGCTCGTGTACTCGTTGGCCGTCAGGTCGCGGTCGTTCAGGCCCACGAAGTTGTAGCCCGCCGACACCCACATGTTCTTCTGCACCTGGTAGCCCACCTCGACGCCGAAGGTCTTCTGCAGCGCGCCGCCCTTGCCGTACAGCAGGCCGGCCTGCACGCCGAAGTCCCAGTCCTGGTTGATGTCCTGCGTGTAGCGCGCCTGCACCAGGTGCGCCCAGTACTTGCTGGCGAGCGTGCCGTCGTCGGCGCGGCTGAGCTTGAAGGCGTAGCGCGCCATCACCGCCTTGCCCGGCTCGGGGTTGTAGTTGACGTGCGCCGAGACGATGTCCGCGCTGGTCTTGCCCGGCAGGCTGGCGCCGTTGTCGGCGCCGAAGACGCTGCTGCCCTGCAGCGCGCCGGCCGCATTGCCCGCGCCCACCACGCGCTCGGAGCGGCGCTCATAGCGCGCCAGCGCGTTCCAGGTGTCGTCGTCCACGGGGCGGTAGGCGATGCCGATCTGGTGGCGCTGCAGGTGGCGCTCGTTGCCCGCGTTGGCGCCCTGGCCTTCGCTGTCGCTCACGATGCTGCGCGCCAGCAGGCTCCAGGACGGATCGAGCTTGAAGCCGAAGCCGGCACTGAACAGGCGCGTGTTCGCGTCGTCGCCGCGGCGCGCTTCATACACGCCGCTGGCCTTGATCCGGTCGGTGATGTATTCGATGCCGCTGGTGATCGCGGTCGACTCGCCCAGCCCGCCGGCATAACCCGTGCCGGTGTTCTTGCTGTTGCTGTAGCCGCTCATGTCGCGCGTGTGCTCGATGCCCCCGGTCACGCGGATCTGCTCGTTGACCTTGAAGGTGTTGCGCACCCCGATGGCCGCCTGCACGCCGCGCCCTTCGGCGCCGTCGGCGATGCGGTACTCGTTGTACACGCGACCGCCTTCCATGTAGTTGCTCTCGATGCCGACGATGCCGGTGTTGTTGCGCTGCGTGCTGTCCAGCTCGTAGGGGCCGTTGAGCGTGGAGATCAGCTCGTAGCGGCCGTACACGCGCGTCTTTTCGGTGATGGCGTAGTTGCCGCCGACGGCCAGCGCGTGGCGCTTGCCGTCCTTGAGGTCCTGCTCGCCTTCCACGAACACCTGCGCACCGGCCACGCCGGGCACCTCGGTCGACAGGCGCCCGCGCACGGTCGTCTGGCTCTGCGTGTCCACGCCGGCCGCGGCGGCGGCCGCGCCCAGCGTGGTCACGCTGTTGGCGCCGATGCTGCTGCCCATCTGGCCGTTGTAGGTAGAGATCTGGCCGTAGTCGAAGCCCGAGCTGGAGCCCAGCGCGTTGTTGCTCTGGCCGTGGCGCAGGCCCACCTCGGCGACGGTCTTGTCGCTGAGCTTCTTCTGCACGCTCACCGTGGCGCCCTTGCGCTCGTCGACCTGGGCCGCGTCCTTGCTGTAGAGCACCTCGCCGCGCACGGCCAGGGTCGGGTCGACGCGGTACTCGGCGCGCGCCGAGGCTTCGGTGTGGCCGGCCGAGAAGCTCGCGCCGGGGTTGTCGAAGCCCTTGCTGGTCTTGGCCGCCAGGGCCACCACGGCCAGCTTCTCGTCCTGGTAGCGCGCTTCCACGCGCGCGCCGTGGCCGTTGCCCTTGTCGTCGGAGTCGGTCTTGACCAGTTCGGCCGCCACGCTGGTGTTCTGGCCGATGCGCGCCACGCCCGTGAGCGCCTGCAGGTTGCGCTTGTTCTGCGGGTTCTGGTCGGTGGAAGCCACCACGCCCAGCTGCAGGTTCTCGCTGACCTTCACTTGCACGTCGGTGCCGGCCACGGTGAACTTGGGGCCGCCGCTGTCCACTTCGTAGGTGACGCGGATCGACTGCGGGTTCAGGTTCGCGTCGATGGAGGCAATGGCGTGCGTGAACAGGATGCGGCGCGTGAGCGGCTCCACCGTGTAGTCCACGAAGCGTGCCACGGCCGTGCGCTGCAGCACGATGTTGGGCTGGTTGCGGTCGCGCACCACGATCTCGATCTGTTCGCTGTTGTCCACGAACTCGCCGTTGCTGGCGCTCAGGTAGTACGGGCCCGAGGTGCCCAGCGCGCGGAACTCTTCCACCTGCTGCGTCTGCGCGGTGCGCGAGACATAGCTGGTGGCGCGCACGTTCTCGTCCTCGTACACGTGCTTCAGGCCCGTGAGCGAACGGTTGCTCTGGCTGAGGTTGCGCACCTCGGTGCTGCTGGCGGTGGTGAAGTCGCCGTACAGCAGGTAGGAGCGGTTCTTGTCGATGCGCACGTAGAGTTTTTGCGTGCTCTGGGCGTCGAAGCCCTTGACCGCGGAGTCGCCGTAGATCGGATAGAACTCGTCGGGGCGGATGTCGCGGAACAGGCGGTCCTTGCGCGTCTTGTCGGAGTCGTAGGCGGCCGTGAGCAGGTACTCGCCCTTGACGGTGCCCTTGAAGAAGAAGGCGGCGCGACCGCTGGCGCGGCTGTTGGTGCCTTCGTCCTTCAGACCCGAGAGCTCGGCTTCGAAGGCGGCGCCGGCGGGCATGGCGCCGATCGGCAGCTTGCCGCGCTTGGTGAAGTCGAGCACGCCTTCGACGATGCCCACGCCGATCATGGGGCGCATCTCGGGCAGCAGCGCCAGGCGCACTTCCTTGACGAAGGTGCCGGCGCTCACGCGCAGGCGCGCATCGCCGGGCTCGCCCGGGGGCATCAGCTGGAACTCTGCGGCGCCGCCGTCCATGAAGACCTGCGTGCCGGGTTCGGTCGGGTTCAGGTCTTCGGCCAGCCAGCGGCCGCGGTCGGTCTCCAGCGTGAGTTGCGTGCGGGCGGTCACGGGCACGCCGGCCGCGTCGATCAGGCGCACCTTGACGACGACGGGCGTGCGCAGGTCGGCGCGCGCCACCTCGGGCAGGTCGACCTCGATGGCACCGAGCTTGTCGGGGGCGACGACGGTGATCTCGTCGGCGCTGCCGCGCACGTTGCCGAAGCCGTCCACCGCTTCGAGCTTGAGGGTGTTGGTTCCGGGGCGCAGGGCCACGCCGATGTATTCCCAGGCGGCGATGTTCTTGGACGCCAATTGCGTCTTCTTGCCGACGCGGCGCTCTTCCAGCGCGGCGCCGTTCACGCTCAGGCGCAACGAGGTGCCGGCCGTGCCCTTGACGCGCACGTTGATCGACTGGCCGGCGACGGTGTCGCGGTCCTTCAGGCCGATGAAGCCGAGCGTGTTGTTCTCCAGCTGGGGCAGCAGGGTCTCGAGTTCGATGGGACTCGGAACGGCCTGGGGCAGCAGCGGGTTGGCGCGCGGCTCGAGCATCGCGCCGCCGGTGCCGATGGGGCGCATGGCCTGCGCGCCGACGCCGGTGGCCGAGCCGCTGGTGGTCGACGACGGCAGGCCCGTGGTGGGCACGCCGTTCAGCGGCGAGAACAGGCTGCCGGTGGGGATCGCGGGCTGCACGCCCAGCGTGCCGCCCATGCTGCCGCCACCGCCGCTGACGAAGCTGCTGGCGTTGGCCGGCGCCACGGGCAGCGCGATCAGCGGTGCGGAGGTGGGCTGCACGGCGCCCGTGCTGCCGCTGGCCAGGGCCTGGCCGGTGGCCGGCAGGCCGCGCACGTCGCCCACGGGCACGACCTTGCCTTCGGGGTCCAGGCGCAGGCGCACCTGCGCTTCGGCCTCGGTGTCGGGACGCGCGGCAATGGCGGCGCGGCGTGCGGCCACGTCGGCAATGACGCTCTTCTCGTCGCAGTTCGTGATGATGAAGTTGGCCTTGTGGAACTCACCCTTCTTCAGGTCGACGAAGCGGCTCTCGGGGGTGCCCGAGTTGCGGTTGTCGAGCACTTCGAGCTTGGCGCCCAGCGGCAGCGTGGTCTGGTCCAGGCGCAGCACGTGCGTGACGGGCTTGAGGCCGTACAGGCTCCACTTGCCTTCGATGTCCGTGACGACGTGGGTGCCGTCTTCCATGTACAGGCGCACGCCGGGCACGCCGATCTCGTCGGCACCCTCTTGGCGGCCGTCCCGTTGGCCGTCGCGCTTGCAATCGAGGTACACCTTGCCGAAGGCGAACGCGTCGTCGGAGAACACGCCGCCCGTCACGCGCACGGTCCAGTTGGCCAAGTTCGACTGGATGGGGCCCGAGGTGGCGCGCGCGCGGTTGATGGCGTCGCCGTTGGTGGGCGCGCCCACGCCGATGCGCACGCGGTAGCGCACCATGGCCGACTGGTCGGGTGCCACCACCAGCGTGGGGTAGTTGAAGATCAGGCCCGGGCCGGCGCCGCCGGCGGGGTTGGGCACCACTTGCCCGTTCAGGCGCACGCTGTTGGCCACGTACGCGAAGCCCGGGGGCAGCGTGTCGTTGAAGGTGACGCCGGTGACGGGGAAGCCGGTCTTGTTGGTGACGGTGAGCGCGTAGTCGATGAAGTCGCCGAACTCGACCTGGCGCTTGCTGCCGTCCTTGCGCAGCACCAGGCCCAGGATGTTGCCCGGATCGAGCGGGATGTGGTTGTGCACGGCGTCGCACGGCGTGCCATCGGGCTTGGCGCCGGCCTGCACCTGGAAGTAATAGCTGGTCGGGTCCGCGTCCTTCGGGGGTACGGCGCTGGGCACGACGGCGCCGCAGCTGGTGAACGAGCCACCGGTGACGGGGATCAGCTGCGAGGGGTAGACGTAGCCGCTGCCTGCGGGCGGAGTCACCGACAGCGCGTACGTGCACAGGCCCGTCACGGGCGGCGTCTGCAGGTAGAACTGGTAGGCGCCATCGGCACCCGTGGTCATCGAGATGCTGCCGTTGGGGTTGAGCGTGTAGGTGCCCGAGTCGGCGCCGTAGATCTCGGCCGCGGTGATGGGGCCGGCCGTGCCGCTGCTGCACGACTGGCGCGTGTAGGTGACCAGCGCGCCGGCCACAGGTTGACGGGTCAATGCGTTGTAGACCGTGCCCTGCGGATCGACCAGCAGCGCCTGCACCGAGGTGGCGGTGGCCGCCAGCAGCATCGTGGGCGTGACGTTGACGGTGTTCTGCTCGAAGGCGGCGGCCCAGGCCTTGTTGGTGAGCGACACGCGCCCGCCGATGGCGGCGGGCTTCTCGGTGATGCGCACGCTCAGGCGGATCTGCTCGCTCTGGCCCGGGGCCAGCGCACGGGCGCCGTCGGTCAGGCTCAGCGCCACTTCGGTGGGCAGCTGGAACGGGTCGGCGCTGTCTTGCGTGCTGCGGTTGCAGGTGGCGCGGCCGGTGAAGCCGGTGGCGGCGTTGAGGTTGCCGTTGGCGGCCTTGGGCGGGCCCAGCAGTTCCCACGAGGCGACCTGACCGCTCGACTTGTCCATGTCGAAGGTGCAGTTCAGGTTGTCGATCACGCGCACGTTGGGCGCGGCGACGGCGCCGGTGTTGGTGACCTTGAAGGTGTAGTCCAGCTCGTAGACGCCGGGCGACACGCGCCGTGCGATGGAGGCCTGCTTGGTCAGCGTGAGCGTGGGCAGCTGGGTCGACACCGGCGTGGGCGAGGTGTCGTTGTTGGGGTTGCCGTCGCCGTCGGCGTCGGGGTTGTCGCCGTTGACGGAGTCGTCCAGGGCCACCGCCGGGCCGCCGGCATTCAATGCGCCCGAGGCCTTGACGGTGTTCAGCAAGGTGCCGGTGCGGCCGGTGAAGTTGATGCGTGCATCGAACTGCACGGTGAACTGCGCGCCCACGGGCAGCACGGCGCCGTCGGCCAGCAGGTTCGAGGCGGCGGCGGTGCCCTTGAAGGCGGGGTTGGGGGCGGCGACGGTGCCGCCGCTGGGTGCGGGCGCGATCACGATCGAGCCGGGCACGATGGTGTACTGGTTCGCGCCGGGCACGGCGGCTGCGGTGTAGGTGCCGAACTGCGTGGCGCCTGCGCCTTCCATCACGTCGGCGGCCTGCACGCCGTACAGCCATGACGTGCCGTAGTTGCGCACGTTGACGCTGAAGCGCACGGTGGCGGTGCCGTCGGTCTTGCCGTCGGCGTTGCGGTTCACGCGCGGGGTGGAGGCCGCCTTGGCCACGCCGATGCGCGCCTGGCTGGAGCTGATGACGATGGTGTTCGAGGGCACGGTGGCCGGGCCGGTGCCGTCGTTGTACTGGCTGTGCGCGGTGTTGCGGATCTCACCGACCTGGTCGGCGTTGACCTTGACGGCGAACTGCATCGCGATGGACACGTTGCGCGCCACGGGGGTGGAGATGCCGATGGCCACTTCGACGGCCGACGCGTCTTCGGCGGTGCGGTAGCTGAACGCAGGATCGTTGGCCAGGCGGTACAGCTTGACGGCGTTGGCGGCGGTGGTGCGCAAGGTGCCGGGCACGTACTGGGTGCCGGCGGGCACGGGGTCGCGCACGAGGACCAAGGCGCTGGGCGCGCCGTTCACGAGCAGCGGCGTGTTGGTGGGCGCGATGACGTTGGCCGGCTGCGCGTCCTGCGCGCCGATGTTGGTGCCCGAGACCGAGAAGTCGATGCGCGTCTGGCCGGGGATGACGTTGCCGGGGTAGCTGGCCGACTTGACCAGCTGCAGCGCGGCGGCGTTGCCGACGGTGACGGTGTCGCGGTTGATGGCGGTGAGGCCTTGCAGCGCGGTGGTGGCCGTCAAACCGACGCAGGCCACGCCCGTGGCAGCGGTGGGGATCGTGCCCTGCACCAGCAGTGCCGCGGTCTCGCCGGGCTTGAGCGCGATCGCGCCCGCGGCGTTGAGTTGCACCACCGGATCGGCCGCATCGACCACGCCGTTGTTGTTGCTGTCGCGCACCACGCGAAGCGCCGAGAGGTCGAGCGTGTCGGCCGCGCAACCGCCGGCGTTGTTGGCCAGCGCCAGCGTGTAGGTGGAGGCAACGTTGCCGGTGTTCGTGAGCAAGTGGCTCAGCGTGACGATGCTCGCGGGCGGGCGCGACAGCGACTGGTCCTGCGTGAGCACCAGCGCTTCCACCGGCAGCACCGTGGCGATCACTTCGTTGGACGAGATGGTCTCGGTCTGCGCCAGGCCGTTGGGCACGTAGGTGCCGGTGGCGATGCTGCGGATCACGATGCCGGCGGGTGCCGGCGCGGCGTTCGCTTCCGGCACGGCACCACCCAGCAGCAGCGCCGCGCCAGCGGCGAGCGCAGCAGCCCATCCGCGCCACGATGGCCGGTGTGTGCTCCTGGGATTGAAAGTGAACAGCATGCCGCGAACCCTTGATCGATCACCGCGTGGGGATCAGAAGAAACGAAAGAACTTTTTCGTTTGCGCCCTCACCTCGACAGAGGAAGAGAGAGAAGGCGCAAAGGAAAAACGCACAGGCTTTCGCATGCCTTGTGCGAAGGAGCCGATGGGCTTATGCCCATCGGCTCCGCTTCACTCAGGTGACGCTCAGTTGTTGACCTTCACGGAGAACATCAGCGTGGCGGTGCCACCGGGAACGACCGTGTTGCTCGCGCTGCCGCAGGCCACCCCCGATGCGGTCGAGGTGTAGTCCGCTACCGTCAAGGCAGGCGTCACACCGGTAGAGAAGCAGCGGTTCGCCGCGACAGGCTGCGCAGCACCCGCCAGGCCGGTGTAGGCCGGCACAGCGTCGTGGATGGACATGTTGGTCACCGGAGCGGCACCTTCATTGGTCGCAACGACGCGGTACACGATGCACTCGCCGGGCTTGGCGACCAGCGGAACCGACAACGACGGGACTTCGGCGCCATCGCAGTTCACGTCCAGTGCCTGCGTCTTCACGAGGCGCATCTGGCCCGTGACGACCGTGGTCACATCGGTGGCCGAAGGCGTACCGCACGAAGCCGCACCTGCGGGGAAGGTCACCGTCACCGTGGCGGTGTCGGTGGCACCAGCCGTTGCACCGCCCGGTGCGAACACCTTGACGAGCAGCTTCTGCGAATTGCCAGCCGTCAACGGCCCTGGGATCGAACCGGTCACCAGTGGGTCCGCACCGCCGATCTGGCCGTCGCCGTCCGCGTCGATGTACAGCGCGGTGGTCCAGCCTGCCGTCATGTCCGCTGGGGGCAGCGAAGCAGTGAAGGTGTAGGGGCCGGCGCAGCTCTGCGTACCGGTGGCGGTCAGCGTGTGGGCATACACCACCGAGCCGCCGGGGGCGACCTGGCCAGTGTTGCTCGGCGTCAGCGTCGCACCGTAGGTCACGGCCTGAGTCACAGCCACCGAGTCCAGCTTCGTGTCGATCGCCACTGCACCCGTGGAAGTCGCGATCGTCGAACGCACCTGGAAGTAGATCGATTGACCCGGAAGGGCGATCGGCGCTTGCGAAGCAGGCGGCGTCACGCAGGCACTGACCTGAGCCTGGGCACCGGCGCCCACAGGCACTTGGGTCGTCCCCGTTGCGGTGGCGCAAGCGGCCGGATTGGCAACGGCACCCAGCACGAACTTGACGGTCCAACCCGCCGGCAGGCTGCCCGGGAAGCTGTTGCTCTGGCTGGCTGCCAGGCTGTAGGTGTTGGCCTTCGAGTCGTTGTTCTTGACCTGCAGTTCGAAGATCGTGCTGACACCGGCTTGCGTCGAGTAAGACGTCGTCGGCAGCGGGCTCGGGCCCGTGCCCACGTCGCCGTTGGCGGTGTTGCCGGGAATGCCGTTACCGGTGACCGAGTTGGTCAGGTCGACCATCACACCCACCATGGCCGTCAGCTTGTCGCGCGTCGATTCCGTCTTCGTGCCGTCACCCATCGAGGTACCCGTGACGATCACTTCGAAAGGACCAGCAGGAAGGACAACAGGAGATGGCAAGGTCGCGACCAGCACGAACGGCACGCTGCCGTTCGCCGGAACCGCGATATCGGGAATGCCGTCGCTGTTGCTGTCGATCAGCGGCGTCGCGCCATCACCGGCGAAGAACTTGAAGGTCGTTCCAGCCGGGAAGGTGTTGTTCGTAGTGCCAGTCGCAGGCACCGCAAGGCTCACGATGTCAGCCGCATTGCCGGTGTTGAACACCATCTGGTTGAACTTCACCGTGGCGCCCGTTCCGGCGCTGGCGACAGTGGTCGTGTCCTCTGTGCTCGTATTGGGGACGCCCAACACGTCCAGCGAGGTGGTCGGGCTGCCGCTGCCGGAGCCGAGCACGATGCCGAAGCTGCCGATGACGTTGTAGCTCGCCGGGTTGGTCGGCGAGTTCGTCGCGCCCGGGGTTGCCGAGCTCGCCGTCGGTGCGTCGACCGGGTTGTACCTGGCGGTGTTGGTCGTGGTCGACGTGCCGAAGGCCGCCGTGTTGTTGACCATCACGACGAAGCTCACCGTCTGCGTGACGTTCTGCGGCAGTGAAGCCACCACGAAAGCCAGCGTGTTGCCGCTCGCGCTGAAGTCGATGCCCGCAGGGTCGTCATTGAGCCCCGACGTCTCCGTCAGCGCAACGCCAGGGGCGCTGCTCCAGACTGCCGAACCCGGGACGTAGGTGAAGCCGCTAGGCAGCGTGTCGGTCAAGACGAACTTGCCTGCCGCACCACCCGTGTTGTTGAACTTCAACGTGTAGGTGGTGTAGACGCAATCTGCTGCGGGCGCGCCTGCAGCCGTGGCGGTGGCTGCGCAACCTGCGACCGAGCGCGGACCGCTCACCGAAGCGGCGGGCCACGGCTTTGCGCCGTTGTTCACCCAATTGACCGACGGAACGCTCAGGCTCTTGGTGGCATTGAAAGCCGCCAGCTTCGTGAGGGTCACGTTGTCCACGTCCGAAGCGGACTGGTTGGCCGCCGCATACAGCGGCAGCGTGCCAGGAACCGCCTTGATGGTCGCTGCCACCGGTGCGGCGCCAAATGACCCAGGGTCTGTAGTCGCCGTGCTCGGGATCGAGTACGCGACAACGAACGAGAAGGTGCCGTTGTTACCCGCCACTGTCTGGGCCGGAACATTGCAGACCCCACCCGGAGAGACCGAGCACAGCGTGGCCGTGCTATCAGGCAAGCCGTCGGCATTGGCGTCGGCGAACACTTCGACCGTGGTGAAGCCGCTCGCAGGCGGCGGCGCGGTCACGGTCACCGTGAAGGTGTCGCTGCCGTTGCCGGTGTTGGTCAGCACGTGAGGCGCATACACGGTCGTGCCAGCGGCGCCGACCTTGGTGTTGACCACCGTCGTGGTGTCGGTCGTGAACGTGTCCAGGTTGAACGAGCCGACCTGCTGCACCGTCGTCTGCACGAGGTTGGAAGTCGCAAGCTGGCTGGCCCCGTTGGGGTCCACGTAAGTGGCCGAAGCCTGGTTACCGATGATGGTGTTGGCGGGTGGAGCCGCAGCGAGTGCGCCGGAACTTCCAAAAAGGAAGCTCAGCGTCAGGGCTGCTGCGCCCGCCCAGAGCGCGCGCGGCGCGGGGCCGGTGCGACGGGCAGACAAGGTAGGGATCACTTGGGTTTCTCCTCGGGGGTTGGGGTCAAAAAAGGTCAAAAAAAGGACGAACTCACCCCGGCCGGGGATTTCCGCGAACGGAAACCGGCAATGGAAAAACCAGCGGGGTTTTGAAGAAAAGAGAGAACCGGCCGTCAGCGCGGCTCAGTGCCGCCGACGGTCGTCGTCAGCGCGGGAAGCTCAGGGCGTGCTGCGCGCAACCTTCTGCGCGTCGGCACCAGCGGCCACCGGCGCGGGCGGCACCACCGTCTCGACCTTGGCGCGCGCGGTCACCGCGGCCGAGCCGTTGGCGGGCAGCTGGCCCAGCGTCCAGCGCAGCGAGCGGTACTCGTTGTACGGAACCGGCTCCGACTTGCCGTTGACGACGCGCGCCAGCGGCTCGGCGGCAAAGGCGCCGTCCTTGGTCGCGGCCTTGACCAGCGTCGCGCCGGGCTTGGCGGTCTTGGGCAGGTATTCCAGGCCTTCGGGGATCGGCAGGTTGGCCACCAGGCCGGTGACGGCCTTGCCCGTGTGGTTGGTGTAGGTGGCCGTGTACTCGAGCACGTCGCCCGGCTTGACCGAATCGGCCGCCACCAGCTGCTCCTTGCCTTGCGCGTCCTTGACCACCTTGGCCTGCGTCAGCACGACCGCCACGGTCTTCTTCTGCGCGGCCTCGGTGGGCGCGGGCGCGGCCTTCGTGCCCTGCGCGGCGGCCAGGCCACCCAGCCCCAGGGTCATGGCCACGCCGAGCCCCAGGCCGAGGCGAACGGTCAGCCGGACCACCGGCGACATGAATGAATTCACTTGAGACGAACTTCCGATAGACATAGACAACTCCTAAAAAACAACTTCAAAGCCAGACCGAGGCAACACGAAGATCAAACCGACTTGACCTGTGGCCTCGCGAATTGGCGTCGAAGCCATTTCCCAGCCACTTGCAGCACACCACTGACACACCGGCATCGGCGACGACCGCCTCCGATGCCCACGCTCGGCCTCACGCAAGCACGCCCTTTTCGAGCCGCTTCCATGAGCCATTTACCACGTTCATATTATTTTCTGAATGTTTACAAAAACAATCGAACGTCCGTGATCCGCCACTTGCAATGGCCGAGGGTTCCGTGAAAATGTCACGAGAGGCCCTCCAAAGTTAACAACTGTGAATACAGATGTAATCTGGACGCTCGCTTAGATTGTGAATAAACCTGCAATTTGAGTGTGATCAATTTCACAAGCGGATCGCCTCCAAGTTGTTGATGCGTTTGAATAATTTCACTTCCACACCAGCCCGCCGCCTCACGATCCCCCAATGTTTCAAGGGAGAAACGAGGCCCTTCGAGCGGCTTCGGACTGGCCCCAGGGTCCACTTCGAAACTAAATTTACAAATTCACAGACTGTGTAATAAGGCGCTGTGAATTTCAGAGCCTGCATGCGCACCCTGTCCCTCAATGGTTTCAATCACGGGCAGCGTGAAATACGTCTTGGTGGATTTTTCAAAATCCAATTCCATTCAAACAGGCACGGCTGCGCCATTGGCTTGAATTCAATTCAAGCCAATCCCGGCCGGCTCACTTCGCCGGAATTCATTCGTTGGTCTTCCGACGCCCGGCCTCAATTCGGAGGCGAATGGGCGAACGTCTTTTTTCAAGGTGACCTTGCGTCACCCCTTCGGATGCCGCGGGCGCTGCCCGCGAAAACTCACTTGCCGTGCCGGTTGTGCGCGCGCTCCAGCGTGTAGCCCACGCCATAGAGCGAGCGCACGCGGAATTCGCCCGCCACGATCGATGCCAGCTTCTTGCGCACGCGCGACACCAGCGCATCGAGCGACCGGCTGGCGCCCAGCTCCCCGTTGCATCGGGGCCCCTGGGGCAGTTGCTGCCGCGACACGGGCGTGTCGAGGTGGCGCACCAGCACCCGGGCGATCTCGAATTCGCTCGGCGTCATGATGGCTTCGCGGCTCGCGTACTCGACCGCGAGGCGGCTGCGCACGAGCTGGAAACCGTACAGGCCGTGCGGCTTCGCGTTCCGGCGCAGCGATTTCCTGCCGCACAGCGTCGACACGCGCGCCACGACCTCTTCCGCGTTCCAGGGGCTCACCAGGAAATCATCGACGTCGAACACCGACACGCGGGGCGTTTCCAGCACGCCGCGCGACCGGGTCAGCACGACCACCGGCGCCGTGGCCGCACGGCTGGCGCCGATGCCGAACAGGATTTCCGGCAGCGCGCCCTCCATCGCCTCGCCCATCAGCAGGAAGAGCCCGACGCCGGGCATCGAGGCGGCCTCCAGCAGGTCTTCCTCGTTGACCACACACAAGGGGCTGAAGCCGGCGTCCTTCAACCGGCCTCGCAGCCAGTCGATCTCTTCGCCGGAGTCCGTCAGCACCACCACACGACCGTTTTTCTGTTCCACCCTGTCCACCATCGCTTCCCTTTTCATCGCTCCCCGCATGCCTCTCACAATGGAGTGGAATGTATTAACGTTTATGTACAGTCGATAGGGAAAAGTGCCGATATTGACCAACGGAAACAGGTAGCCCTGTTCTTTTGTCATCGTGTGCAAACAAACTCACACTAATGGGGCGTCACCCCCTCGACACGGGCGGATGGAATCCCGGATCAGCCTTCCATTCCACGAAGGCCGAACGCGCTCAAACCCTCTCGGAAGTGGCCTCGGACGCAGGGGCCGCCTTGCACGCGGCCAGCCTTTCGAGCAGCCCGACGAGCCAGCACATCGGGCAGCCGCGCAGCAGCAGCAAGGCGCCGACAAGGGCCGGTGGCGCGATCCAGGGGTGCGCGGACGACAGCAGCACGGCCAGCGCGATGAGCACGAGCGCTCCCGCGCCGCGAAGCAGATGCCAGGTGATGGAAACAGGACACATGGTGCAGGGCTCCTTGGGGATGGACACCTGCCATAGAGGCGCCGAAACGCCGAAACGGTTCGCGGGCCCCTCCATCAGCCCCCTGCCGGCTCGAGCACGAACGCGAAGTCCAGCGTGTGGAACGGCCCCTCTTGCACGCTGCCGTCGGGCGCGCGGCCCGGCGCATGCGCCGCGAAGTCGCCGATGAGCGAGCTGCGCACACCGAACACCGCGTCGCTGTCGAGGTACGGATCGCCCTCGCGGAAGACGTGCGTGATCAGCGTCTCGTAGCCCGGCGCCTGCACCATGAAGTGCACATGCGCGGGCCGCCACGGATGGCGGCGGGTGGCGCGCAGCATGGCGCCCACAGGCCCGTCGGTGGGAATCGGATAGGCCACCGGCGCCACGCCGCGAAACCACAACCGCCCTTGCGCGTCGGTGCGCAGCACCGCCCGCCCCTGCATGGGGCCGCCGGGCCGCTGCACGTCGTAGAAGCCTTCGGCATCGGCCTCCCACACGTCGACCACCGCATCGGCCACGGGCTCGCCGTCGCGCCCGCGCACGGTGGCCTGCACGAACAGCGGCTCGCCCACCGCGCCGGCCGCGATGTCGCTGCCCAGCGGCAGCTGCGGCGCGCCGGCCACGTGGAAGGGACCGAACACGGTGGCCTCGGTGGCCTGCGGGCTTTTGGCGTGGTTCATGGCCACCGTGAGCATCGACAGGCCCAGGGTGTCCGACAGCAGGATGAACTCCTGGCGCTGCGCATCGCACTTCTGGCCCGTGGCGGTGAGGAAGTCGATGCCCGCGGCCCACTCGGCCTCGGTGAGCCGCACTTCGCGCGCGAAGTCGTGCAGGTGGCGCACCAGCGCCGACATCACCTCCTTCAGCCGCGCGTCTTCGCAGCCGGCCATGCGCTCGAGCACGGCGGCGGTGATGGTGTGTTCATCGATGTTGCGCATGGGCGTCGGGCTCCAGGGGGGTGGAAGGCGCATTCGGCAGCATCAGGCGCCGCTGCGTCGGGAACAGGGACCAGGCCCAGCGCTGCTGCGCCCAGCCCCACAGCCCCTGCTTGAAGAAGATCGTGGCCACGATGGCCAGCAGCCCGAGGCCGAGCAGGTACCAGGTGCCGTAGTCGCTCAGGAACTTGTTCAGCGCCCAGAACACGAGCGCGCCCACCAGCGGCCCTTCGATGCGGCCGATGCCGCCGATCACGACCATGAAGATCGCGAAGGCGGTCCAGTTCGGCGCGAAGGCCGCGTCGGGGCTGATGCGCAGGTTGCCCACGAAGTACAGCGCGCCCGCCAGCCCGGCGCCGAAGGCCGCCACCACGTACACCGCCAGCTTCATGCGCGCCACCGGGATGCCCTGCGATTCGGCGGCCATCTCGTTGTCGCGGATCGCCAGCAGCGCCAGCCCGAAGCGGCTGCGCAAGAACAGGTAGACCAGCGACACCGCCGCCACCACGCAGCCCAGCGCCATCCAGTAGGTGACGCTCTCGCGCGTGGCGCGCTCGATGCCGCGCAGCGCCGTGAGCGTGGTGCCCGAGCCGCCGCCCACCGCCGACACGTTGGCGAAGCTGAGCCGGAACACCTCGGCGATCACCCAGGTGCCGATGGCGAAGTAGCCGCCCGACAGCCGGAACGCCACGAAGGACACCGGCACCGCGATCAGCGCCGCGGCCAGTGCCCCCAGCGGAATCGCCACGAACGGATTCACGCCCGCGAAGTTGCCCAGCATCAGCATCACGTAGCCGCCGAAGCCGAAGAAGGCCTGCTGCCCGATGCTGACCATGCCGCCGTAGCCGGCCAGCAGGTTCCACATCATCGCGAAGATGAAGTAGCAGGCGATCTCGACGAACTCGCGCATCCAGCTGGGCTCGCCCCAGAAAGGCAGCGTGGCGGCCACCGCCACCAGCGCGGCGGCGGTCCAGCCCGCGCGGCGGCTGCTGCCGGTGTCGATGGTGACGACGACGGAGGCCATCGCGCTCAGTCCAGCTGCAGCTGCACGCGCGCGGCCACCTGGCCCCAGCGCTGGTGCTCGGCGCGCAGGCGGCGCGCGGCCTCCTCGGGCGTGTTGGCCACCACCTCGAGGTCCATGGTGGCCAGCCGCTCGCGCAGCTCGGGCGCGGCCAGCGCCTTCGCCACCTCGGCCTGCAGCCGCGACACCACGGCCGGCGGCGTGGCGCGCGGCATGGCCATCATCTCGGCGAAGCTGGCGTCGTAGCCCTGGATGCCCGCCTGCGCCACGGTCGGCACCGTGGGCTGGCTGCCCAGGCGCTTGCTGCCGGACACGGCGATGGCCACCAGCTTGCCGTCGCGGATGATCGGACCGACCGTCGGCGAGGCCAGGAAGCCGCAAGGCACCATGCCGCCCATCACGTCCTGCATGGCCGGGCTCGGGCCGCGGTAGGGCACGTGCTGCATCTGCACGCCGGCATCGGCCAGCAGCATCTCCATGGCCATGTGGCCGGGCACGCCGGGGCCGCCCGAGGCGTAGCTCATCGGCTTGGCCCGGGCCGCGGCCAGCAGCTCGGGCAGGGTCTTGATGCCGGCGCCGGGAAAGCACACCAGCTCCTGGCTGAACGCAGCCAGCTGGGTCACGGGCACCAGGTCTTCCATCGGGCGGATGGCGAGCTTGCGGTACAGGTGCGGATTGATGGTCAGCATGGTGTCGGGGCCGACCAGCACGGTGTGGCCGTCGGTGGCGCGCGCCACCTCCTGCATGCCGATGTTGCCGCCCGCCCCCGGCTTGTTGTCGACCACCACGGGCTGGCCCAGCGCCTTCTGCAGGGCCGGCTGCATCAGCCGCGAGACGATGTCGCCGGGCGCACCGGCCGGGAAGGCCACCACCAGCCGCACGGGCTTGGTGGGCCAGGTGTCGGCGGCGTGACTGGGTGCGGCGATGGTGGCGAGCACCGCGGCTGCTGTCAGGCAGGCCGCGAGAGGTCGGCGGAAAGCGTTCATGGGATGTCTCCTTTTTTCGAAATGGGGTGCGTTCGCCTACCAGGCGCCGATGAGGATGCCGGCCGCCAGCTCGCGTGCGTTCCAGCGCGCGATGTCCTCGGGCGCCACCGTGGGAAAGCGCCGCCGCTGGCGCAGCCAGTCGAACAGCAGGCCCAGCATCTGCTCGCGCACCGCGGCCAGGGCCGGGTCGCGGCCCAGGTCGACCAGCTCGTCCGGGTCGGCCTGCATGTCGAACAGCTGCGGCGGCAGGTCTTCGAAGTGCACGAACTTCCAGCGGCGCGTACGCAGCATCGTCATGTGGCAGCGCTCGACGGGTTGGGCCAGCGGCAGGCGCACCTCGTCGCGGAAGGCAAAGCTGTTCTCGCACACCACCAGGTCCTTGCCGGCCGCGCCGACGTGGCCGTGCAGCAGCGGGCGCAGCGACCGGCCTTCGAGCCATTCGGCCGGCTGCGGCAGGCCCAGCGCATCGAGCATGGTCGGCACGAGGTCGATGCACTCGACCAGCGCGTCGCTCACGGTGCCGCGGCGCGCGTCGGCCTCGGCGCGCGGATCGACCACGATCAGCGGCACCTTCACGATCGGGTCGTGGAACAGCTCCTTCTCGCCCAGCCAGTGGTCGCCCAGGTAGTCGCCGTGGTCGCTGGTGAAGACCACCAGCGTGTCGCGGTCCAGCCCCTGTTCGGCCATGAAGGCGAAGAGCCGGCCGAGCTGGTCGTCGACCTGCTTCACGAGTCCCATGTAGGTCGGCACCACCATGTTGCGCACCTCGTCGCGGCTGAAGTTGCGGCTCACGGTTTCGCGCCGGAAGCCTTCGACCACCGGGTGGGCGTCGACGCGCTCGGCCTCGCTGCGCACCACGGGCAACATGTCGTCAGGCCCGTACATCGCGTGGTACGGCGCGGGCGCCACGTAGGGCCAGTGCGGCTTGATGTACGACAGGTGCAGCACCCAGGGCGCGTCGCCGGCCTCGCGCATGAAGTCGATCGCGCGGTCGGTCGTGTAGGGCGTCTCGCTGTGCGCGCCGGCGATGTGCGCGGGCCGGTCGGCCCAGCGCATCTGCCAGCCGCTCAGGATCTCGCCCTCGGGGCCGCGCCCCGAGTTGGCGAAGTCGTGCCAGGGGTTGTCGGAGTCGTAGCCCTGCGCGCGCAGCCAGTCGCAGTAGGCATTGCCCGTGACCTTGAAGCCCGGCGGCCAGATGCCGTCGTCGCGCGCATAGGGCTCGAAGCCGCCTTCCATCGCGAGCCGGCCCGCGCCCTGCGTCGGGTCGATGCCCAGGCGGCGGGCGCCCTCGGTGTCGGCCTCGACGTGCGTCTTGCCGACCAGCGCACAGCGCACGCCGTGCGGGCGCAGGTGGTCGCCCAGCGTCTTCTGCCCCACCGACAGCGGCACGAAGTTCCACATCGTCCCGTGGCTGCTGACATAGCGCCCGGTGTAGGTCGACATGCGCGAGGCGCCGCAGACCGCGCCCTGCGCATAGGCGTGGCTGAAGCGCACGCCGCGCGCGGCCAGCGCGTCGATGTGCGGGGTCTGCAGGCGCGGGTGGCCGTAGCACGAGAGATGGTCGGCGCGCAGCTGGTCGCACATGATGAACAGCACATGCCTGAGCGGCGCGGGGGAAGTCTTGTCGGTCATGTCGGAAGGCGGTCAGCGTGTCTTGGGGAACAGTCCCTGCGGCCGCAGCACCAGCACCGCGAGGAACACGAGGTGGCCGAACCAGATGCCCCAACCCGGATCGATGCGAAAGCCGATCTGCTGCGCGATGCCCAGGATCATGGCGCCGGCCAGCGTGCCCCAGAACGAGCCCATGCCGCCGATGATCACGGCCTCGAAGGCAAAGAGCAGCAGCAGCGGGCCGTCCGACGGCGACACCGTGGTGCGCATGCCCTGCAACGCGCCGGCAATGGCGATCAGCACGAAGGCGATGCCCGTGGCCAGCGCATACACCTGCTTGGCCTTGAGGCCCATCAGCTCGGCAATCTCGCGGTCGTCGGACACCGCGCGGAAGGTGCGGCCCAGCGGCGTGCGCGTGAACATCCACTGCATCGCGCCCGTGGCCGCCACCGCGACCGCCAGGATCACCAGCGGCAGCGCCCCCAGCGCCAGCGTGTCGCCCAGCGGCACCGACGCGGTGGCCAGCGCGCCGACCTCGATGGCGCGCGGGTCGGCCGAGAACAGCTCCAGCAGCAGGTTCTGGATCACGATCGACAGGCCGAAGGTCACGACCAGTGAAGGAAGCGGGTCCTTGCCCAGCGTGCCGTTGAGCACGTGGCGCTGCAGCAGGTAGCCGAAGCCGAAGGCCAGCGGCAGCACCGCGAGCACCACCGCCCACGGCACAGATGCGCCGGTCATCGAGACGCCGGCGATCACCGCGAAGGCGCCCAGGATGATGAAGTCGCCCTGCGCCGTGTTGGTCAGCCGCATGACGCCGAACATCAGCGACTGGCCGAGCGCGAACAGCGTGTAGAGGCCGCCGAGCAGCACGCCCTGGAGCAGGGTTTCAAGCATGGTGCTCCTCGATGCCGAAATAGGCTTGCGAGATCTGCTCGGGCGTGAGTTCGTCCGAGCGCCCCGTGAGCGACACGCGCCCGTCCTGGAAGCAGTACACGCGCTGCGACACCTGCCGCGCCATGCGCACGTCCTGCTCCACGATCACGACCGTCATGCCCTCCCCCGTGATGGCCGGCATGGCCGCATAGATCTCGCGGATGACGACCGGCGCCAGGCCGAGCGAGAGCTCGTCGCACAGCAGCAGCTCGGGGTTGCTCATGAGCGCGCGGCCCAGTGCCACCATCTGCTGCTGCCCGCCCGACAGCGAGGTGGCGGGCTGGCGCCGCTTCTCGGCCAGGATCGGGAACAGGCCGTACAGGCGCTGCAGGTTCCACGGCCCCGCGCGGCGCGGCGTGGCGCCCATCAGCAGGTTCTCTTCCACGCTCAGGCTCGGGAACAGGCGCCGGCCTTCCGGCACCATCGCCAGGCCGCGCCGCACGATCTCGCCGGGCGGCAGGCCGCCGATGGGGTCGCCCTTGAAGCGGATCGCTTCGGACGGCGCGCGCAGCAGCCCCGTGAGACTTTTCAGAAAGGTCGACTTGCCCGCGCCGTTGGCGCCGATGACCGCCACCAGCTCGCCCGCCGATAGCGTGAAGTCGATGCCGAACAGCGCCTGCGCATCGCCGTAGAAGGCCTGCAGGCCGTGGGTGTCGAGCAGCGCGTTCATGCCTCGATCCCCATGTACACGCGCCGCACTTCCGGGTCGTTCATCACCGCGCGCGGTGCGCCTTCCGCCAGCTGCTGCCCGAAGTTGATGACGAACAGCCGGTCGGCCAGCGACAGCAGCGCATGCACGACGTGCTCGATCCAGATCATGGTCACGCCGCGCGCCTTGATGCGTTTCAGTTCCGCCACCAGCACGGCCGCCTCGGGCTCGGTGAGCCCGCCCGCGATCTCGTCGAGCAGCAGCAGGCGCGGCTTGGTCGCCAGCGCGCGCGCCAGCTCCAGCCGCTTGCGGTCGAGCAGCGTGAGTCCGCCGGCCGGCTTGTTGGCGTGCGGCGCCAGACCGGTCTGGGCCAGCACCTCGTGCGCCGTCTCCCAGGCTTCGCGCTCGGCCTGCTGGCCGCCGAAGCAAGCGGCGGTGACGAGGTTCTCGAACACGCTCATGTGGCCGAAGGGCTGCGGCACCTGGTAGCTGCGGCCGATGCCGGCGCGGCAGCGCTGGTGCGGGCGCAGCCGCGTCACGTCGCGGCCCGCGTACTCCACGCGGCCGGCGTCGACGCGCGCGTCGCCCGAGATCAGGTTGAACAGCGTGGTCTTGCCCGCGCCGTTGGGCCCGAGGATGCCCAGCGTCTCGCCCTCGGCCACCGCCAGCGTGATGCCGTCGGTGACCTTGAGCGCCCCGTAGGACTTGCTCACGCCGTGCAAGGCCAGCAGCGTCATGGCAGCCGTCACTCAGAGCAGGCGCAGCGCGCCGCCGGTGGGGATCGCCTTCGCAGCCTCGTTGTTCACCAGCGTCAGCTCCACCTTGCGCTGCTTGCCCTTGCCCCACTGGCCGAGCACCAGCGGCGTCTTGCTGACGTTCTTGAACGGGCCCTGCCCGCCCCACTTCACGGGGCCGACCACGGAGTTGATCGAGGTCGCGGCCACGGCATCGCGCACGTCGCCGGCCTTGAGCGACTTCGATCGCGACAGCGCGTTCGCCGCCACCTCGAACAGCGCATGCGCGAAGCCGATGGGCTGCGTCCACTGCTTCTTGGTGCCAGCTTCGTAGGCCTCGGCCAGCGCCTTGGCGCTTTGCTGCGTGAGGCTGGAGCTGAAGGGGTGCGACGGGCTCCACCACACCTCGGTCGACAGGCCCTCGCCCAGCTCGCCCAGCGCCTCGATGGCGCCCGGAAACAGCAGCGCCTTGCCGAGCGTGATCACCTTGGGCCTGAAGCCCTGCTGGCGCGCCTGCGTGAGGAAGGTCTTGGCGTCGGGCGGGATCACCACGCCGGTGACGATCTCGACGTTGTCGCGCTTGAAGGCCGCGATCTGCGCGCTGAAATCCTGCGTGCCGTTCTGGAAGCGGCCCGGGTCGGTGAGCGTGAAGCCCATCTGCGCGAGCGGCTTGGGAAAGCCCAGTTCCTTGTCGCCCCAGGCGTTGCCGTCGCCGTCGTTGGGAAACAGGCCACCGACCTTCTTGTTGGTGGCCACGGTCTTCCATCCGTTGGTGAAGGTGGCGATGACGTCTTCGAGCCCCCAGAACAGGTGGTAGGTCCAGTTGAAGCCCTTGGCCGGGTCGCCCTTGCGGCCGAAGAACCAGGGCTGCCACGGCACCACGCTGGAGATGCAGGGCACCTCGTTGAGCTCGCAGGCATCGCTCACCGGGTTGGCGGTCTCGGGCGTGCCGGCCGTGAGCACCAGTGCGACCTTGTCCTTCAGGATCAGGTCGTTGGCCACCTCGCCCGCGCGGTTGGGGTTCGACTGGCTGTCCTTGAGCACGATCTGCACGGCGTACTTCTTGCCGCCCACGCTGATGCCGTCCTTGAAGGCGGCCTTCATCTGCTCGATCACCCACTTGTCGGCCTCGCCGAAGGGTGCGAGCGGCCCGGTCTGCGGCGACACGTAGCCGATCTTGAGCGTGTCGGCGGCGAACACCAGCGGCGCGGCGCCGGTGGCGGCGAGCGCGGCGGCGGCCTGCGTGAACTGTCTGCGGTTGAATGTCATGGCTGTCTCCTTCGTTGTTCGTGTGTGTCTTCGATGCCCGAGCCGTGGCCTAGCCCGGCGGCTCGCCGTCGTAGGCGCGTTGCAGCAGCGCGCGGATCGCGTCGCGCTCGGCCGGGCCGAAGGGCCGCGGGTTCCAGTACGGGTTGGCGACGGCGATGTCGGCCGCGCGGTCGAGGTCGGCGGCGCGCATGCCGATGTCCTTCAGCGCCACCGGCGCGCCGTTGTCGCGCGCCAGCGCAAAGACCGCCGCCGGTGCCGACACGCCGCCGAGCGCGCGCGCGATGCGCGCCATGGCACGCGGCGCGGCCTGTGCGTTGAAGGCGAGCGCATGCGGCAGCACGACCGTGTGCACCTCGGCGTGCGGCAGGTTGAAGCTGCCGCCCAGCGTGTGGCACAGCTTGTGGTGCAGGGCCATGCCCACCGCACCGAGCACGCCGCCGCAGAGCCAGGCGCCGTACAGCGCATCGGAGCGTGCGGCCAGGTCGTCGGGCTGCACGCGGATGGCGGGCAGTGCACGTGCGAGCGCCGCGATGCCCTCCTCGGCCATCAGGTCCATCACCGGGTTGCTGTCCTGCGCGTACAGGCCTTCGGCCGCGTGCGCGATGGCGTTGATGCCGCTGGTCACGCTCAGGCCCACGGGCAGCGTGCGCGACAGCTCGGGGTCGTAGATCACGGTGCGCGGCAGCACGCGCGGGTCCTTGCCGGTCTTCTTCAGGCCGTTCTCGGTGAGGCCGTAGATCGGCGTCATCTCGCTGCCCGCGTAGGTGGTGGGGATGGCGACGATCGGCAGCCCGGACTCCAGCGCGATGGCCTTGCCCAGCCCCGTGGTGGAGCCGCCGCCCAGCGCCACGGCGCAGTCGGCACCGAGCTGGCGCGCCAGGTCGCGCGCCTCGCGCGCCGTTTCCACGGGCACGTGCATCACGGCGCGGTCGAACAGGCCGGCCGCCTGCGCACCGAGCGAGGCCGCCACGCGCTCGGCCTGCGGGCGCTGCTCGGGCGTGCACAGCACCAACGCTTTCTTCGCGCCCAGCGCATCGATCTCGCGCGCCAGGTGGCGCAGCGAACCGGCGCCGAACACCACGCGCTGCGGATGGGTGGTGTGGATGAAGTCGTGCATGGCGCGCTCCTTTCTTTCCGGTTATTCGAGGCTCAGGCGGCGCTCGCGCACCAGCCGGGCCCACTTGTCCTGCTCGGTGCGCAGCACGGCGGCGAACTGCTCGGGCGTGTTGGCGATGCCCGTCAGGCCCTGCTCGCGCAGCCGCTGCTGGAACGCGGGCTCGGTCACGACCTTGCGCACCTCGGCCTGCAGCCGATCGACCACGGCGCGCGGCGTGCCGGCCGGGGCCAGCAGGCCGACCCACGAGTTCACCTCGAAGCCGGGGTAGCCGCTCTCGGCCACGGTCGGCACGTCGGCATAGGCGGCCACGCGCTGCGCGCCGGTCTGGGCCAGGGCGCGCAGCCGGCCCGCGTTGACATGCGGCTGGGCCAGCACGGCCGAGAGGAACATCATCTCGACCTGCCCGCCCAGCAGGTCCTGCTGGGCCGGACCGCCGCCGCGGTAAGGGATGTGCGTGACGAAGGTGCCGCTCACAGCCTTGAAGTACTCGGCCGTGAGGTGGTTGCTCGAGCCCGGCCCGACGCTGGCGTAGTTCAGGCGCCCCGGCTGCGCCTTGAGCAGGCCGACGAAGCGCACGAAGTCCTTGGCCTCGACCTTCGGGTTGACCACCAGCACCAGCGGGTTGCTCGCCACCTGCGTCACGGGCTGCAGGTCTTTGGCGATGTCGAAGCTCAGCTTCGGATAGACCAGCGGGTAGGTCGCGTAACTGTCGAACACCATCAGCAGCGTGTGGCCGTCGGGCGCCGCGCGGGCCACCTCGGCGCCCGCCAGCGTGCCGCCGGCGCCGCTGCGGTTGTCCACGATCACGGTCTGGCCGAGCGCG
The DNA here is from genome assembly GCF_059423125.1 of Variovorax sp. GW531-E2. Taxonomy (NCBI): domain Bacteria; kingdom Pseudomonadati; phylum Pseudomonadota; class Betaproteobacteria; order Burkholderiales; family Comamonadaceae; genus Variovorax; species Variovorax sp. GW531-E2. The sequence continues at coordinate 54,110 of NZ_JBWKXQ010000005.1, forward strand.
GCCTGCAGGCGCGGCTGCAGCTGGCGCGCGACGGTGTCGACGATGCCGCCCGGCGGAAAGCCGACGACGAGCCGCACCGGCTTGGTCGGCCAAGCCGGCGCCTGGGCCTGCGCGGCCATGCCCCACAGCAAGGTGCAGGCGACCAGGGCCCGGGAGAGGATCGAGAAAGACATCGTGTGCGTCCGTCGGGTTGAAGAGAACAGGAAAGCTGTCAGCGCACGAAGTGCGGCGGAATCTGCGCGTCGACGTTGACCCACACGCTTTTCACCTGCGTGTACTCGCGCATCGCGTCGAAGCCCATCTCGCGGCCGTAGCCGCTCTGGCCCACGCCGCCGAAGGGCGAGCCGGGGTTCACGCGCTTGTAGCTGTTGATCCAGACCATGCCGGCGTGCAGGTCGCGCGCCACCTTGTGGGCGCGCTGCAGGTCGCGGGTCCACAGGCCGCTGCCCAGGCCGTAGTCGGTGCCGTTGGCGATCTGCATCGCCTCTTCGTCGCTCTTGAAGGTGAGCACGGTGACGAAGGGGCCGAACACCTCTTCCTGCGCCACGCGGTCCTGGTACGAACGGGCGCGCACCACGGTCGGCTGCACATAGCAGCCCTGCGCCAGGTCGCCGCCGGGCGCGCCGCCGCCCGCCAGCACCTCGCCGCCCTGCGCCTGCGCCACCTCGACATAGCTCAGCACGCGGTCGCGGTGCTGGGCGCTGGTGAGCGGGCCCATCTCGGTGGCCTCGTCGAGCGGGTTGCCCAGGCGGATCGACTGCGCGAGCGGAATGAACTGCTCGAGGAAGGCGTCGGCGATCTTCTCGTGCAGCATCAGCCGCGAGCCTGCGATGCAGGCCTGGCCCTGGTTGTGGAAGATGGCCCAGGCGCTGCCGTTCACGGCGGCCTGCAGGTTCGCATCTTCGAACACGATGTTGGGGCCCTTGCCGCCCAGCTCGAGCTGCACCTTCTTCAGGTTGCCCGCGCTGGCCTGCACGATGCGCCGGCCGGTGGCGGTGCTGCCGGTGAAGGCGATCTTGGCGATCTCGGGGTGCTCGGCGATGTACTGGCCCGCCACGCTGCCCAGGCCCGGCAGCATGTTGACCACGCCGGGCGGCACGCCGGCCTCGGCCATCAGCTCGGCGATGCGCAGCGAGGTGAGCGGCGTGATCTCGGCCGGCTTCATCACGATGCAGTTGCCGGCCGCGAGCGCGGGCGCCATCTTCCAGCTCGTGAACATGAGCGGGAAGTTCCACGGCACCACCTGGCCGACGATGCCCACGGGCTCGCGCAGCGTGTAGTTGAGAAAGCCCTCTTCCACCGGAATGGTCTCGCCCTGGAACTTGTCGGCCATGCCGCCGAAGTAGCGAAAGCACGCGGCGGTGCGCGGCACGTCGAGCCGGCGCGAGTCGCGGATCGGGTGGCCGGTGTCCAGCGATTCGAGCCGCGCGAGTTCTTCGCCGTTGGCCTCGATGAGGTCGGCCAGCTTCAGCAGGATGCGCCCGCGGTCGGCGGCGGCCATGCGGCTCCACTTGGGGAACGCGCGCTTCGCGGCGGCCACGGCCTTGTCGACGTCGGCCTTGCCGGCCAGCGCGACCTGGGCGATGGGCGTGTTGTCGTGCGGGTTCAGCGTGGCGAGCGTCTCGCCGGATTCGGCGTCGACAAAGCGGCCGTCGATGAAAAGCTGGTGGCGGATGGAAAGAGCGGGCATGGGTTCTCCTCGCCCTCCCCGCGCGGGGAGGGCTGGATGGATGGGTGGCGGGAAGAAGGAAGCGGCGGGGGCCGGCCGGTCAGAACTCGACCGGGATCTCGGGCGACTCGCCCTTCTGGATCTCGTAGACCAGGCTGGGCGAGCCGTTCTCCCACACCAGCAGCATCGAGCGCTTGGGGCTGAAGCCCTGGTGGCGGCAGTAGGCGGGCATGGCGGCCATGTCGCCGGCCTTCATGATCACGCGGGCCATGGGCTTGCCGGTGTTCTTGTCGCCGCAGTCCCAGTGGATCTCGTCGGTCATCTGGAAGAACCACTCGACGCGGTCGTTGCCGTGGATGATCGGCAGGATGTGCTCCTCGGTCGTCGGGCACATGTAGCTGTGCTTCACCACCGAGGTGAAGCTCGGGTTCCACGTGACCTGCGAACGGCTCAAGAAGCCGAAGAGGTTGAAGGCGTGCACCTCGTTCTCGAAGCCCGGCTCGGGGTGCAGCTCGGGCTGGCCCTGCGGCACGTCGGCGAAGGCGCGGTTGACCGGCGCGCCGCGCGCGTCGCTGCGCAGGTCGAGGTCGCCCTTCAGGCCCACGCAGCGCTTGGCCAGCTCGCGCGCCCGGGTGATCTTGGCCGTGTTGTTGCCGCTCTTGCGGCCGTAGGGCGAGCCGGTTTCCTGCGGCGCGGCGAAGGGGTCGAAGGCCTCGTTGGTCCAGTCGTCGAGCATGGCCTCGAAGGTGGCGCGGATCTGCGCCGTGGGGAAGTTCTCGAGCAGGTCGATGCCCGCGTCCTTCATGGTGCCGTTGAAGCTGCCGGCGTACAGGTCGACCGAGTCGTAGTGGTTGATGGTGCCGAACACGTTGTCGAAGTTGACCCAGCCGTAGAAGAAGCCCCAGGCCACGTCGCGCATCAGCGCACGCAGGTAGCTGCCGGCGTCCATGGTGTGGCTCATGGGACGGCCGTCCCGGGTCTTCCAGGTGATGTGGGCAAAGTACTCGTCGCGGCGGAAGCCGAAGCTGCCGAGCGAGAAATCCTTGTAGCCGAGCGTGGCATCGGGCTGCGATGCGATGACCTTGGCGAGTTCTGCGGGTGCGTTCATGGTGTGGCTCCTGGATGGCGGGTTCAGTGCGTCTGGCAGATGTCGGCCCACTTTTCGACCGACAGATCGCCCTTGCAGGTCTGCAGCACGATCACGCCGGGGTCGCCGGCGACTCTGAACTGATAGGCGGTGTTCTTCGGCAGCAGGCCCTGGTGGCCGCGCGAGAGCTTCATCCAGCCCATCTTCTTGCCCTGGGGTTCGCCCTTCACGCGCACGGCGCCGTTCTTCTCGGTGTCGGCCACGGCCTGGGCCGCATCGAGCTGCACGAGGTGCACTTCGACGTCGCCGTCCATCACCAGCGCGAACTCGTCGTGCGCGCAGGTGAACCAGGGCGAGGTGCCTTCGGCGCGCAGCGTTTCCAGCACGTAGATCTGGTTCTGGCCGAACACGACCTTCTCGTAGGGCTGGCTGATGCTGGCGATCTCGAAGCAGTTGGAGAACGCGTAGTGGCGCACGTCGTCGTCGATGGGCTCGACGTGGCCTTTCTCGAAGTGCTTGAGGGACCCGAAGCGGGTCTGGTATGCGACGGTCATGGGTGTCTCCTGAGGTGCCGGACGATGCAGCGTGGTCGCTGCGATGTGTGCACTGTAGGAAACGGGGGGCGCGAGCGGTAGGCCCGAAACGCGGGCCGCATTGTTCGGCAAATCCGTTCAATGCACAGGGTTTACCCCGGAACGGACCACACTCGCGTCAGGCGTCCCAGATCAGCCCCGGCGGCAGCAGGCCGCGCTCGATCATGGCCGCGTCCCATGGCGGCACCTTCGAGAACGCCTGGGTCAGGTGCTCGATGAACAGGCGCAGCTTGAAGGCATTGCGCGAGGTGCCCGCGTACACCGCGCTGAGCGAGAACGACGACAGCTGGTGCGCCGGCAGCACCACCTCCAGGTCGCCGCGCAGGATCGCCTCGCCGGCCACCAGCGTCGGCAGACAGACGATGCCGGCGTGCTCCATGGCGTACTCGCGCAGCAGGTGGACGCTGTTGGTGAGCAGCGCCGCGCTCATGTACAGCGTGACCTGCTCGCCCGCGTGATGAAAGGTCCAGCGGTCGCGCGTGGGGTAGCCCGAGTACAGGCCGAGCGTGTGCTTGTGCAGCTCGCGCGGGCTCGCGGGCCGGCCATGCGCGCGCAGGTACTCGGGCGTGGCGCAGAACACGCGGCGCACCGGGAACAGCGGGCGCGACACCAGCTCGGTCGATGCCGCCGGAAAGATCTGCAGCGCGCAATCGACGCCCGCCTTCACCGGGTCGACCACCGCGTCGCTCACGATGAGCTCCAGGTGAATGTCCGGAAAGCTCACCTGGAAGGCGCGCAGCAGCGTCGCGAAATGCCCCAGCACGAAGCCCGTGAGCGCATGCACGCGCAGCGTGCCGGTGGGCCCGTCCTTGGCGTCGCGCATCTGGTCCATGATGTCGTTGGCCCGCCCGACCAGCTCGACGCAGTCGCGCAGGAAGGCCTGCCCCACGTCGCTGAGCCGGACCACGCGCGTGCTGCGGTGGAACAGCGGCGCGCCGACGTGGTCCTCGAGCTGCTTCACGCGGCTGGTCACCACCGATTTCGACACCCGCAGCTGGCGCGCGGCCTCGGCAAAGCTCTGGGTCTGTGCGACCCGCACGAAGGTCTCTATGTTCTCGAGGCGGTCCATGGGGCATGCAATGTAGCGGTTGCGCGGCGGCGGCCGGTCGGCCGCACGGGTGTGAAGTACTGCGCAATCCCGCACGGAGATTGACCGCACCCTTCTCAATTCGCCCACAAATGTGAGCATTTCCCTGTGAGATTGTTAATACGGCAACTATTGTCCTGCCCCGAAGCACCCCGGGTGCACAAGAAATCGAAGCAGGGAGTTCCCATGACCAAATCCACGATCACCGTGATGCTCGCGCTGGCGGCATCCGCTCTCATGAGCGCCTGCGTGCACCACCACGCGCCGCCGCCGCGCGCGGAGCCCGGGCCGGCGCACAAGGGCGGCAACTTCTGCCCGCCGGGCCAGGCCAAGAAGGGCAACTGCTGATCGCCCGCCATGCTGAACCCGTTCCTGCGTGACATGACGCCCGACGAACTGCCGACCGGCGCCGCGCGGCCGGCCTACATCGCCCTGCTGCCCGTTCTGGCCTACGTGCTCGTCGCCATCGCGTTCCTGAGCATGTCGGTGGTCGTGCCGAGCCTGCTCGTGGCCTGCCTGTTCGCGACCGCGGCGGCCATGTCGTTGGGCGCGGGCGTGGTGCTCGGCATGAGCATCTGGATCTTTCCGCAGCTGTCGAGCTGAGGGCCGCACGCGATGAGTACTTCCAACGCTTCCGTCTTCCGCGTCCACAGCTGGCGCACGACCCTGCTTGCGGCCTCCGTGGTGCTGCTGATCGTGATGGCGCTGCTCATGAAGTGGCTGGTCGAGCTGCAGGTGGAAACCGCGCAGGAACGCCAGCTGCGCGAAGCCGTCGCGCGCGAGGCGGACGCCCGCTGCTTCGTGCTGCCCACGCGCCAGGAGGTCGACACCTGCCGGGCCGTCAACGCCGCGGGCCTGACGCCCTGACCGGGGCGCCGCTCAACCGAAGGTGAACGCGTAGGCCTGCGCGCCGGCGTCGAGAAACTCGATCTCGAACAAGCGCTCCCTGCCGCCGCCCGCCGACTGCCGCACCAGCTGGTACAGCTTCTGCGCATCGACCACGCCGTGGCCCTGGGCATCGGTGTCGGCGCCGCGGTCCGCCAGCGGCGGCTGGCCGTCCACCCGCACCGTGAAACGCACCGGCTTGCCGTCGACCATCGGCCCCAGCACGAGGTGCAGGTCGCGCGCCTTGAAGCGGTAGGCGATGCGGCCGTGGGCCTGGTTCAGCACGGCCCGCTCGCCCTCCACCGTCCAGTCGCCGCCCAATGACCACTGGTTGGTGCGCAATGAGGAAGCCATGGGCTCGTAGGCCTTCGCACGGTCGCGCGCGATGCCGCCGGGCGACGCAAAGCCGTGCGCGCGCGCATGGCCCAGGTAGGTCTCGCCGGACTGCGCCGGCTCGGCGCCGGGCGCGGCCTGGGTGCCCTGCCCCTGCGGCGCCACCAGCCCGTCGGCGACCCGGGCCTGCCCGGCCTCGGCCAGCAGCTGCTGGATCACCTGCTCGGCCTTGTCGTAGCGGTTCTCGCCGAACTGGTGATGGCGGATGCGCCCCTGCGCGTCGACGAAATAGAACGCCGGCCAAGCCTGGTTGTCGAAGCCGCGCCAGATCGAAAAGTCGTTGTCCAGCGCCACCGGGAACCCGATGCCCAGGTCTTTCACGGCCTTGCGCACGTTGGCCGGGTTCTTCTCGAACGCGAACTCCGGCGCATGCACGCCCAGGACGACCAGGCCCGCGTCCCTGTACTTCTCGGCCCAGGCACGCACGTAGGGCAGCGTGCGCAGGCAGTTGATGCACGAGTAGGTCCAGAAGTCGACGAGCACCACCTTGCCGCGCAAGGCCTCGGGCGTGAGCGGCGCCGAGTTGATCCACTCGGTCGCGCCCGCCAGCGAAGGCAGGCGGCCTTCGACGCGGAGCTCGCGCGCGGGCACCGGGGCCGGGCGGGTGTCCGAGACGCGCACGAAGCCGGTGTCTGCGCGCTGCGCCTGCGGCGCGTCCTTGCGCAGCGAGTCCACCAGCGCCTGCTCCAGCGTCGACGTCGTGCCCAGCCACAGGCGCGCGAGCCAGCCGGTGTCCAGCCCCAGCGCGATGGCGCCCACGCCGGCCAGCACCGCGGCACCGGCGATGCGCCGCACCCCGTCGCCGGTCGGCAGCGTGCGCTTCAGCGCCGAGAGCAGCCGGCCGCCGGACAGCAGCGCCACCGAGAGCGAGGTGCACGCGCCGGCCGCATAGGCGAGCAGCAGCAGCGAGGTGCCGACGCTCGCGCCATTGAGCGCCGCGCCCGTCAGGATCAGCCCGAGGATCGGCCCCGCGCACGGCGCCCAGAGCAGGCCCGTGCCCACGCCCAGCCACAGCGGAGAAAACACCGAAGCCTGCCGTCCGTCGGACATGCGCAGGCCCAGCGCCACCAGCGGCCGGCTCAGGCGCTCGGCCACGCGCGGGAACAGCAGCGTCGCGCCGAACAGCGCGAGCAAGGCCATGGCCGCGTAGCGCCCGTATTCGTTGAGCGTCACGATCCAGCCGCCGCCCACCGCGGCCAGCGTGGCGACCACGGCGAAGGCCAGCGCCATGCCCACGAGCATCGGCAGGCCGTGCGAGCGGAAGGGCCGGTCGGCGCGCGCGAACACGAAGGGCAGCACCGGCAGGATGCAGGGGCTCAGGATCGTGAGCACCCCGCCCAGGTAGGCGATGAAGAGGATGAGCATGGTGATGTGGAAGATGTCGGGTGGGGTTCAGCGGGCCGGCGCAGCGGCCAACGCCAGCCGCGCCTCGAGCCCGCCTTCGGGGCGGTTGTGCAGCGTGAGCTCGGCGCCCATCGCCATGGCCAGCTGGTGTGCGATGGCCAGGCCCAGGCCGGTGCCGCCGGTGCTGCGGTTGCGCGAGCTTTCGACGCGGTAGAAGGGCTTGAGCACCGCGTCGAGTTCCTCGGGGGGAATGCCCGGGCCGTTGTCGAGCACGCTCACCACGAGGCGGCCGCCCTCGCCTTCGCCCTCGCCTTCGGTTTGCACGCGCAGCGTCACGTCGGAGCCGAACTTCAGCGCGTTGTCGATCAGGTTCATCAGGATGCGACGCAGCGCGTTCGGGCGGCTCACGATCGGCGCGCCGGCCCGGCCGTCGAGCCGCACCTGCTGGCCCACGTCTTCGTAGTCGGCCACCATGCTCTCGAACAGCGCATCGGCATCGATGCGCAGCGGCGGCTCGGTGGCGCCATGGAGCGTGCGCGCATAGGTCACGCCTTCGCGCACCAGCGCGTTCATGGCGTCCAGGTCCTGGCGGAATTTCTCGCGGTCGTGCGTGTCGTCCATCAGGTCGGTGCGCAGGCGCATCCGCGTGATGGGCGTCTGCAGGTCGTGCGAGATGGCCGCCAGGATTTCGACGCGCTCCGACATGTAGCCCGCGATGCGCTGCTGCATGGCGTTGAAGGCGCGCGCCGCATGCGCCACTTCGGTCGGGCCCTCTTCCACCAGCGTGCGGCCCTTCAGGTCGGGGCCGAGCTGGTCGGCCGCCGCGGACAGCTGCGCGAGCGGCCGCGTCACCAGCCGCACCGCAACCCAGGCGCACACGGCCAGCACCAGCAGCTGGCCCGCCAGCAGCCACATCACCCAGCCCGACACCGGCATGCCCACGCGCATGGCGTGCACGACCACGGACGAGCTGTCGCCCAGCCGCACCTCGATCTGCAGGCCCTCGGGCGGCCAGGCCACCTCGCCGACCTTGACGACCGGGAACGGGCGCATCGCATCGACGATGGCCGCGGCAAACTGCTGCGAAGCCTCCGAGCGGGGCGCGCCGCCCTGCGCACTGCCGCCCAGCACGAAGCGGTAGTTGCGCCGTTCCAGCCGGTCGAGCCAGCCGGCGCGCTCCGCCGCGGGGAGCCGGTCGAGGATGGCGACCGAGCTCGCGATGTCGCGCTCGATGCCGATCATCATCAGCTCGCGAAGCGCCATGTTCCGCTCGTAGCGGATCGCCGCGAAGGTGAGCAGCTGCGCGATCGCCAGGCCCACCACGATGATCAGCGTCACGCGGGAGAACAGCGAGCCGGGCAGCAGCCGGCGCCAGCGCGGCGCACTACCGGTCGGATTCGCAACGGGATTCGCGGAAGTGGACATGGACAGCTTCTTCAGTCAGGCGGCGTGGCGATGCGTCATCGGCGCAGCGGGCTCACACCAGATGGATGGCAACGTCGATGTTGCCTCGGGTCGCCTTGGAATAGGGGCAGGTCTGGTGCGCGGCCTCGGTGAGGGCCTGCGCCACCTCGCGGTCCAGGCCCGGCAGGCTCACGTTCAGGCGCGCCTGCAGGAAGTATTCGCCGCCCGCCGTACCCAGGTCGACCTCGGCATCCACGGCCAGGTCGGGCGGCAGCGCGACCTTCATCTTGCCGGCCGCCTTGCCCATCGCGCCGATGAAGCAGGCCGACCAGCCGGCCGCGAACAGCTGCTCGGGGTTGGTGCCGGTGCCGGCGCTGCCGGGCGACGAGAGCTTGATGTCCAGGCGGCCGTCCGAGCTGCGCGCCTCGCCGTCGCGGCCTCCCGAGGAGGTGCGGGTCTTGCCGGTGTAGAGGACTTTGTCGATGCGGGTCATGGGGGTTCCTTGAATGCAGGGTGGTTGGAAAACGCACGGATTGTTGGGCCGCCCGCCCCCTGCCGGATCGCCTTCTGTATGCCTGTGTATCTGGCCCGTACATCCACACATTACGTTTCCACGGCCGTGGCCCACGGGCCGCCGGAACGCTACATTGCGGCTGCGGCGCCGTGCCGCCAATGCCTCCCCTGCCATGACGCCCAAGACCTCCGACCACATCCTCATCGTCGACGACGACCGGGACATCCGCGAACTGCTCACCACCTACCTGGTGAAGAACGGCCTGCGCGTGGTCGCGGTGCCCACGGGGCGCCACATGCGCGCCGCGCTCGAGGCGTCGGGGCCCTTCGACCTGATCATCCTGGACCTGATGCTGCCCGGCGAAGACGGGCTCACGCTGTGCCGCGACCTGCGCACCGGCAAGTACAAGGCCACGCCCATCCTCATGCTGACCGCGCGCAGCGAGGAAGCCGACCGCATCCTGGGCCTGGAGATGGGCGCCGACGACTACCTGGCCAAGCCCTTTTCCGCGCGCGAGCTGCTGGCGCGCATCCGCGCCGTGATGCGGCGCACGCGCATGCTGCCGCCCAACATGGGCACCGTCGAGCCCTCGCAGAAGCTGGGGTTCGGCGAATGGCAGGTCGACACGGTGGCGCGCCACCTGATCGACGACGCCGGCGTGATGGTGGCGCTGAGCGGCGCCGAGTACCGGCTGCTGCGCGTGTTCCTGGACCACCCGCAGAAGGTGCTCAGCCGCGACCAGCTGCTGAGCCTGACGCAAGGGCGCGAGGCCGAGCTCTTCGAGCGCTCCATCGACCTGCTCGTGAGCCGGCTGCGCCAGCGCCTGCGCGACGACGCGCGCGAGCCGCGCTACATCAAGACCGTGCGCAGCGAAGGCTACGTGCTCGCTTCGGCGGTCGAAGCGAGAGACTGACCGACGCCACGCTCTGGCACTGGGTCGGGTGGCGCACCTCGTGCGCCAGCCCGCCCGCGAAGAACAGCAGCGCGAACCAGAGCTTCTTGAATCCGCGAGGGCGCGTCATGGGGATTTCCTTCGGGCGATGAGTGGATGACGGGCGGATTGTTGGCCGCCCGCTCGCCGCGCAACGGGCATTGCGTATGCCTGTGTATCCCGGCCCGACATCGACACACCACGTTTCGTCGAGGCGCCTTCGCGCGCCCGCGATTGAAATTTAGTGTGGCCGGAACCGGCGCGGATACAGAGGCATACACAAGCCGATCAGCAGGTGGGTTTCCCCCCGAACAATCGCGCCGTCCCCCCTCGAATCCCAGGAGATTTCCATGACCGCCTCCCCCTCGCTGCCGCGCCGTTCGTTCCTCGGCAAGGCCGCACTCGGCCTCGCCGCCACGCAGCTGACATCGATCGTTCCCGCCTTCGCCCAATCCGCCAGCACAGGCGGCGCCCGTCGCCTCGAACCCCTCAGGAGCGTCGACGCCGGCAGCCTGCGCATCGGGTATTACGAAGCCGGCCCGGCCGACGGCGCGCCGGTGATTCTTCTGCACGGCTGGCCCTACGACATCCACATGTTCGTCGACGTCGCACCGCAACTGGCCGCCGCGGGCTTTCGCGTGATCGTGCCGTACCTGCGCGGCTACGGCACCACCCGCTTCCTGTCGGCCGACACGCCGCGCAACGGGCAGCAGTCGGCGGTGGCCGTCGACATCATTGCGCTGATGGACGCGCTGAAGATCCCCGTCGCCACGGTGGCCGGCTGCGACTGGGGCGCGCGCACCGCGTGCATCATGGCCGCGCTTTGGCCGGAGCGCGTGAAGGCGCTGGTGTCGGTCAGCGGCTACCTCATCGGCAGCCAGGAGGCCGGCAAGGCGCCGCTGCCGCCGCAGGCCGAGCTGCAATGGTGGTACCAGTACTACTTCGCGACCGAGCGCGGCCGCGCGGGCTACGAGAAGAACCGCCACGACTTCGCCAGGCTCATCTGGCAGCTCGCCTCGCCGAAGTGGAACTTCGATGCCGCCACCTTCGAGCGCAGCGCCGTCGCCTTCGAGAACCCCGACCACGTGGCGATCACGGTGCACAACTACCGCTGGCGCCTCGGCCTGGCCGAGGGCGAGGCGAAGTACCAGGCGCTGGAGAACCGGCTGGCCCAGGCGCCGGTGATCGGCGTGCCGACCATCACGCTCGAAGGCGACGCCAACGGCGCGCCACACCCGGAGCCCAGCGCGTATGCGAAGAAATTCTCGGGGCGCTACGAGCACCGGCTGGTCAGCGGCGGCATCGGCCACAACCTGCCGCAGGAGGCGCCCGAGGCGTTCGCGAAGGCGGTGATCGACGTGGCGCGCGGGTAAGGCGCGCAAGCCCTCAGTCGGCGGTGAGCGCCTGCGCCAGCGGCTCGGCGTCGAAGCGCTCGAACCCGCAGTAGCACAGGAAGTGGCGGTTGGCCGCGCGGCCGAACAAGGTCATGCCGAGCTGGGTGGCCAGCTCGTGCCCCATCGCGGTGACGCCGTTGCGCGAGACGACGATCGGCACGCCCATGTGGGCCGACTTCATCACCATCTCGCTCGTCAGGCGGCCCGTGGTGTAGAAGACCTTGTCGCCGCCGTCGATGCCATGCACCGCCATCCAGCCGGCGATGGTGTCGATGGCGTTGTGCCGTCCGACGTCTTCCGCGAACACCAGCATCTCGGTGCCGCGGAACAACGCGCACCCGTGCACCGACCCGGCGTGCCGGTGCACGCTGTTGCGCGATTTCATCTGTTCGAGGATGCGCGCCAGCGTGCCCTGCGCGATGCGCGCCGACTGCGCCGCCGGCAGCCGCACGGCGCCGATCTGCGCCATGGCGTCGCCGAAGACGGTGCCTTGTCCGCAGCCCGTGGTCACGACCCGGTGCGCGGTTTTCTCGGCGAGGTTCGCGATGCCGCGGTGGGTCTTCACGGCGGCCGCCTCCACGCTCCAGTCGACGTCGATGCTCTCGACCTCGTCGGCGCGCCGCACGAGATCCTGGTTGAGCAGGTAGCCCAGCACCAGCAACTCGGGCGCGGCGCCCAGGGTCATCAGCGTCACGAGTTCGCGCTTGTCGACGAAGACGGTCAACGGCCGCTCCGCCGGGATGTCGATGTCGCGGCGTTCGCCGTGCTGGTCGACGATCTCGATGCGGCGCAGCAGCGGGCCGCGCGCCGGGTTCAGGCGCGGCGCGCCGGCGCGCCGGGGCAGCGGGACCGCATCGAAAGCCAGCGGTGTCTCGTCTTCTGCGTCGTCTTCACGTGGGGCCATGCGGAATCCTACGCCACCGCTGCGAGCGGAGCTCGAAGGGGTACTGCTCGCGAACGGGCGCGCCATCGGCTATGGTTCGTTCATGCCTTCTTCGGACACTCCCGCGACCGCGCCCACGGGCCGCCCGACGCTCGACGTCGCGGTGGTCATGCGCCGCGAACGCCTGCACGGCCCCTCGAGCCACTGGCAGCCCTGGCGCTGGACGCTCGACAGCGTGCTGCCCGACGAGCCCGGCTTCGGCACCGAGCCGCGCCTCCTGCGCGACGACGACGGCGAGCAGCACTGGCTGCACCCCGGCTTCCAGGTCGAGCTGTACCGCGACGAGGCCGAGGGCTACCACCTCAACGCAATCACGCCGACCCCGTGCTGGTTCGTGCTGTGGCGCATGGACGAAGAGCCCACGCTCGCGCCGCTGCCCATTCCGCGCCCGGTGGTGGTCACGCTCAGCTACTACGAGGCCGGGCGCTGGCTCGATGCGCAGGAAACCGTGGAGCAGGTGCCGGCGCCCGCGGAGGTGGTCGACTGGGTGCGCGCCTTCGTCGACGAGCACTACGTGGTCGAGCCCAAGCGCCGCCGGCGGCCCGAGAGCTTCCGCTCGCTGGTCGACCGCTTCGGCAACGCCGCGAGCGTGACGACCGAGAAGAAGCGCGGGCGAGGCGCGGGCGATGTCTGAGGGTTTCCTCGGACGCTGGTCGCGCCGCAAGCAGGAAGTGCGCGCGGCCGAGGCCGCCGTGGAAGAAAAGACCCTGCCGGCCGTGGAACCCGTTGCGGTGCCGGCGCCAGTGCCACCCCCCGCCGCGCTCGCCGAGCCCCCCGCCGCCGAAGGCGAGCAGGACACCGCGCCGCCGCTGACGCTCGCGGACGTGGACGCGCTCGACATCGGCTCCGACTTCAAGCCCTTTCTCACGAAAGAGGTCGCGCCCGAGGTCAAGAACGCGGCCTTCCGCAAGCTCTTTGCCGATCCGCATTTCAATGTGATGGACGGCCTGGACACCTACGTCGACGACTACTCCCAGTCCACCCCCGTGCCCGAGAGCGTGCTGCGCCAGATGGCCAGCGCCAAGTTCCTCAAGCTCTTCGACGAAGCCCCCGAAGACATTCCCCCGGAAACCCCCGACGACGCGGAAACGTCGGACGTGGCACAGTCCCAGGGTTCCGAAACGCTTCCCAGCCCGCCGGTTGCCGCGATGCAACCCGCCAGCCAAGAAACCGATGACCACCACGCTGATTTGCGACTGCAACCAGACGATGCCGCTCGAGCCGAAGACGCTCGGCGCGGCACTGGCTGAAACCCTCCCGCTGCATTCGTCGCTGTGCCGCCGCGAGGCGACCTCCTTCCAGCGCGCCATCCAGTCCGGCGACGACGTCGTGGTGGCCTGCACCCAGGAAAAACGGCTGTTCGGCGAACTCGCCACGCAGACGCCCAACGCCACCTCGCCGATCCGCTTCATCAACATCCGCGAGACGGGCGGCTGGAGCCGCGACGCGAAAAGCGCGATGCCGAAGATTGCCGCGCTGCTGGCCGCGGCCAGCCTGCCCGAACCCGACCCCGTCTCGACCGTGAGCTACACCAGCCAGGGCCGGCTGCTGATCATCGGCCCGCTCGACGCCGCCGAGCGCGCCGCGGCGCTGGTCGGCGACACGCTCGACGTCACCCTGCTCGCGCAAGGCCCCGGTGCAGACGGTGGCGCCCAGGCGCGCCGCTGGCCGGTGATCGCCGGGCGCATCGATTCGCTCACCGGCTGGCTCGGCGCGTTCACGCTGCGCTGGACGCGCGACAACGCGATCGACCTCGACCTGTGCACCCGCTGCAATGCCTGCGTGGTCGCCTGCCCCGAGCAGGCCATCGGGCTGGACTACCAGATCGACAACGCGCGCTGCACCTCGCACCGCGACTGCGAACGCGCCTGCAGCGTGGCCGGCGCCATCAATTTCAGCCGCGAGCCGCAGGCGCTCGACGCGGCCTTTGACCTCGTGCTCGACCTCGGCACCGCGCCGCAGATCGACTGGCACGCGCCGCCGCAGGGCTACTTCCACCTGCCCGGCGGCGTCGCGCAGGCGGAGGGCCTGCAGACGCTGCTGCGCCTGCGCGAGCTGGTGGGTGAATTCGAGAAGCCCAAGTTCTTCGACTACAAGCAGAAGCTGTGCGCGCACAGCCGCAACGAGGTGGTCGGCTGCAACGCCTGCGTCGAGGTGTGCTCGGCCCATGCCGTGAGCAGCGACCCGCAGCGCCAGCGCATCGTGGTCAACCCGAACCTGTGCGTCGGCTGCGGCGCCTGCACCACGGTGTGCCCGACGGGCGCGCTGGGCTACACCTACCCGCGCGCGCCCGACCAGGGCCTGAGGCTGCGCAAGCTGCTCAGCACCTATGCCGCGGCGGGCGGGCGCGATGCGGCCCTGCTGCTGCACAGCCAGGAAGGCGGCCAGGCGCTGCTCGAGCAGCTCGGGCGGCAGGCGCAGCTGGGCAAGGCCCAGGGCGTGCCGGCGCGCGTGATGCCGGCCGACCTCTTTCATGCGGCCAGCACCGGCATCGACCTGTGGCTGAGCGCGGTTGCCTTCGGCGCCTCGCAGGTCGCGGTGCTGTGCACCGGCGAAGAGGCGCCGCAGTACCTCGCGGCGCTCAAGCAACAGAGGGACGTCGCGCAGGCGCTGCTGCTGGGCCTGGGCTACACCGGCACGCACTTCCACGTGATCGAGGCCGATTCGCCCGCTGTTCTGGACGCCGCGCTGGCCGGCCTGCGCACGACCACGCAGCGCGTGCCGGCCACGGCGGCGCGCTTCGCCGTCGGCGCCGACAAGCGCGACCGGCTCGAGATGGCGCTGGACCACCTGATGGGCGCGGCTCCGGCTCTTCAGGCATCCGCCGAGGCCCCGCTGGCCTTCGCGCTGCCGGCCGGATCGCCGCTGGGCGCCGTCGCGGTCGACAAGGACAAGTGCACGCTGTGCCTGGCCTGCGTCAGCGCCTGCCCGTCGGGCGCGCTGCTGGACAGCCAGAGCGCGCCGCAGCTGCGCTTCATCGAGAAGAACTGCGTGCAATGCGGCCTGTGCGAAACCACCTGCCCCGAGGACGCCGTCTCGCTCGTGCCGCGCCTGCTGGCCGCGCCCGAGCGCAAGCAGCAAGTGCTGCTGAACGAGGCCAAGCCCTGGGCCTGCATCCGCTGCAGCAAGCCCTTCGGCACGCAAAAAGCCATCGAGGCCATGCTCGGCAAGCTGGCCGGGCATGCCATGTTCCAGGGCGAAGCGCTGGAGCGCCTCAAGATGTGCAGCGACTGCCGCGTCATCGACCTGTACAGCGCCACCAACGAAGTGAAGATCGCCCCGCTATGAGCCAGACCTTTCCCGCCACTTCCGCGCTCGACGAGGAGGTGGCCCGGGCCGAGCTCTACGGCCTGCTCGCGCGCCTCTGGTACGCCGCCCCCGATGCCGAGCTGCTGGCGGCCTTCCAGGTCGCGCCCACCGAGGCGCCGGCCGCGGGCGCCTTCCTGGAAGAACCGTGGCGCCAGCTGGTCGGCATCGCGCGCGACACCGACGCGGCCGCCGCGCACGAGGAATACGACGCGCTCTTCGGCGGCATCGGCAAGCCCGAGGTCTTCCTGTTCGGCTCGCACTACCTGAGCGGCTTTCTCAACGACAAGCCGCTCGTGCAGCTGCGCCACGACCTGGACAAGCTGGGCCTGGCGCGCACCGAGACCACCTACGAAACCGAGGACCACATCGCCTGCCTGTTCGAGGTCATGCGCTACCTGATCGCCGGCGAGGACGTGGCGGTGGCCAACCTCACGCAGCAGCAGGCGATGTTCTCCAGACACGTCCAGCCCTGGCTGCCCGCCTTGTGCGATGCTGTGCTGCAGCATCCGAAGGCGCGGTTCTACGCGGCGCTCGCCGCCTTCACGCGCGCATTCGGCGACGTCGAGGCGCAGGCCTTCGACATGCTGGACTGAAGCGAACGAATGCGAGGGGTATTCAGGTTGCTCACACCTTGTTGCTGGTCTAGTATCCACAAGGCCGACCGGGTTTCCCCTCTCTCGTCGCGCCCAGCCACTCCTGGAGTCAATATGCAGGACAGCCAAAACACCGGCATCAAGCCGGCTTCCCGCCGCGGATTCTTCATCGGTGCCGCCACCGCCGGCGCCGCTGCGGTGGCCGTCACCGCGCTGCCGAAGGTGGCGACCGAAGCGCCCGTCGCCGCCGCCACGCCTTCCCTGCCGCCCCCGCCCGAAAACGGCGGCGGCTATTCCCTGAGCGAACACGTCAAGCGTTACTACGCCACCACGTCAGCCTGAGGAGACCCCGTGCTTCTGACCAGAAAATCCCCAGGCACCGCGAGCTCGCGGGCCTCCGACGCATCGCCCTTCGTTCACAGCCTGCGGCGCGGCCTCGCGAACGCCCTGCCGACCATGGACCGGCGCGCCTTCCTGCGGCGCTCCGGCCTGGGCGTCGGCGTGGGCCTGGCGGCCAGCCAGCTCACGCTGATCCAGAAGGCCAAGGCCGCCGACGGCCGGCCCACGGCCATCGGCGCCGGCAAGATCGAAGTGAAGCGCACCGTGTGCTCGCACTGCTCGGTCGGCTGCGCGTCCGACGCGGTGGTCGAGAACGGCGTGTGGGTGCGCCAGGAGCCGGTGTTCGACTCGCCCATCAACCTGGGCGCCCACTGCGCCAAGGGCGCGGCGCTGCGCGAGCACGGCCACGGCGAGTACCGTCTGCGCTACCCGATGAAGCTCGTGAACGGCAAGTACGAACGCATCAGCTGGGACACCGCGCTCGACGAAATCACCGCCAAGCTGAAGGAACTCACCAAGGCCAGCGGCCCCGACGCGATCTACTGGATCGGCTCGAGCAAGCACAGCAACGAGCAGGCCTACCTGCTGCGCAAGTTCGTGAGCTTCTTCGGCAGCAACAACTGCGACCACCAGGCGCGCATCTGCCACTCGACCACGGTCGCGGGCGTGGCGAATACATGGGGCTACGGCGCCATGACCAATTCGTACAACGACATGCGCAACGCGAAGATCGCGATGTACATCGGCTCCAACGCGGCCGAGGCGCACCCCGTGAGCATGCTGCACATGCTGCATGCCAAGGAAAACGGCTGCAAGATGATCGTGGTCGACCCGCGCTTCACGCGCACGGCGGCCAAGGCCCACGAGTACGTGCGCATCCGCTCGGGCTCGGACATCGCGTTCCTGTTCGGCATCCTGCACCACATCTTCAAGAACGGCTGGGAAGACAAGCGCTACCTCAACGACCGCGTCTACGGCATGGAAGAAGTGCGCGCGGAAGTCATGAGCAAGTGGACGCCCGACAAGGTCGAGGAAGCCTGCGGCGTGAACGAGGCGCAGGTGCTGAAGGTCGCGACCATGCTGCACGAGCACCGCCCCGGCACCGTGGTGTGGTGCATGGGCCAGACGCAGCACAGCATCGGCAACGCCATCGTGCGCGCCTCGTGCATCCTGCAGCTGGCGTTGGGCAACGTGGGCACCTCGGGCGGCGGCACCAACATCTTCCGCGGCCACGACAACGTGCAGGGCGCGACCGACGTCGGCCCCAACCCCGATTCGCTGCCAGGCTACTACGGCCTGGTCGAAGGCTCGTGGAAGCACTTCGCCGCCACCTGGGGCGTGGACTTCGAATGGATCAAGGGCCGCTTCGCCTCGCCCGCGATGATGAGCAAGCCGGGCATCACGGTGTCGCGCTGGATCGACGGCGTGCTCGAGAAGAACGAACTCATCGACCAGGACTCGAACCTGCGCGGCGTCTTCTACTGGGGCCATGCGCCCAACTCGCAGACGCGCGGCCTCGAGATGAAGCGGGCCATGGACAAGCTCGACCTGCTGGTCGTGGTCGACCCGTACCCCTCGGCCACTGCCGCCATGGCCGCGATGCCGGGCCGGCCCGAGGACGCCAACGCGAACCGCGCGGTGTACCTGCTGCCCGCGTGCACGCAGTTCGAGACCAGCGGCTCGGTGACGGCGTCGAACCGCTCGATCCAGTGGCGCGAGAAGGTCATCGAGCCGCTGTGGGAAAGCCGCACCGACCACATGATCATGCAGCAGTTCGCCGACCGCCTGGGCTTCGGCAAGGAGCTCAGCAAGAACTACAAGATGCAGAAGGTCAAGGGCATGGACGAGCCCGTGCCCGACGACATCCTGCGCGAGATCAACAAGTGCTGCTGGGCCGTCGGCTACTCGGGCCAGAGTCCCGAACGGCTGCAGGCGCACATGCGCAACATGGCCGCCTTCGACGTGCGCACGCTGCGGGCCAAGGGGGCGGTCAAGGACAAGGTCAACGGCTACGACATCTCGGGCGACTACTTCGGCCTGCCCTGGCCCTGCTACGGCACGCCCGAGCTCAAGCACCCCGGCTCGCCGAACCTGTACGACCCGTCCAAGCACGTGATGGACGGCGGCGGCAATTTCCGCGCGAACTTCGGCGTGGAGCGCAACGGCAAGAACCTGCTGGCCGAGGACGGCTCCCACTCGCTGGGCGCCGACATCACCACCGGCTACCCCGAGCTCGACCACCTGCTGCTCAAGAAGCTCGGCTGGTGGGACGAACTCACGGAGGCCGAGAAGCCCAAGGCCGAAGGCAAGAACTGGAAGACCGACAGCTCGGGCGGCATGATCCGCGTGTTCATGAAGAACCACGGCTGCCACCCCTTCGGCAACGCCAAGGCGCGCGCGGTGGTGTGGAACTTTCCCGACGCGATCCCGCAGCACCGCGAGCCGATCTACGGCACGCGCCCCGACCTCGTCGCCAAGTACCCGACGCACGACGACAAGATGGCCTTCTGGCGCATGCCCACGCTCTACAAGACGGTGCAGCAGAAGAACATCGCCGACAAGATCGCCGAGAAGTTCCCCTACATCATGACCTCGGGGCGGCTCGTGGAGTACGAGGGCGGCGGCGAGGAAACCCGCTCCAACCCCTGGCTGGCCGAGCTGCAGCAGGAGATGTTCATCGAGATCAACCCGAAGGTGGCGGCTGAGAAGAACATCCGCAACGGCGAGCGCGCCTGGGTCCACACGCCCACGGGCGCCAAGCTCAACGTGCAGGCCCTGGTGACCGAGCGCGTGGGGCCCGACACGGTGTTCATGCCCTTCCACTTCTCGGGCCGCTGGCAGGGCGAAGACCTGCTGGCCTATTACCCGAAGGGCGCGGCGCCCATCGTGCGCGGCGAGGCCATCAACACGGCCACCACCTACGGCTACGACAGCGTCACCATGATGCAAGAGACCAAGACCACGGTCTGCAACATCGAGAAAGCATAAGGAATCACCATGGCAAGAATGAAGTTCGTCTGCGATTCCGAGCGCTGCATCGAGTGCAACGGCTGCGTCACGGCCTGCAAGAACGAGAACGAGGTGCCCTGGGGCGTGAACCGCCGCCGCGTGGTCACGCTCAACGACGGCCTGCCGGGCGAGAAATCGATCTCGGTGGCCTGCATGCACTGCTCCGACGCGCCCTGCATGGCGGTGTGCCCCGTGCAATGCTTCTACCGCACCGACGAAGGCGTGGTGCTGCACGACAAGGACGTGTGCATCGGCTGCGGCTACTGCTCGTACGCCTGCCCCTTCGGCGCGCCGCAGTTCCCCTCGCAGGGCACCTTCGGTGCGCGCGGCAAGATGGACAAGTGCACCTTCTGCGCCGGCGGCCCCGAAGCCAACGGCTCCGAAGCCGAGTTCGAAAAATACGGCCGCAACCGCCTGGCCGAAGGCAAGCTGCCGGCCTGCGCCGAGATGTGCTCGACCAAGGCCCTGCTGGCCGGCGACGGCGACGTGGTGGCCGACATCTTCCGTACCCGCGTCGTGCACCGCGGCACGGGCGCCGAGGTCTGGGGCTGGGGCACGGCCTACGGCTCGCAACAGGCCGGCACGCCGCCCACCGGAGGCACCAAGTGAAGCGCGCGGTCGTGATGCTCGTCGCGCTCGCCTCGGGCGCGATGCTGCTGGCGGCCTGCAGCGAGAAGCCGCAGACGAACGCCGAGGGCGTCAAGCACGACGCGGTGCCCTGGAGTGGCACGGGCACGCAGGCCAACACCGGCACCGCCTTCACCGCGCCCGGCTGGAAGGTGGGCGACAAGACGGCGTGGGAGCAGCAGATCAAGACGCGCTCCAACGGCCAGAACGAGTACACCCGAGAAAACTGAACCGGAGGCCGCATGAGCGTCACCATTCGCACCAGGCACGCGTTCCACGCGCTGCTGGCGACCGCGCTCCTGGGCTGGGCGGCGGTGGCGCCGGCCCAGGAGGCCACCCCGGCCGCGAGCGGCGCCGTGACCGCGGCGCCCGCCCCTGCTTCGCCTGCCGCAGCCACGGCTGCAGCACCGAAGGCCGAGGGCGGCATCCGCAGCCAGAACATCTTCGACGTCAAGCCCGAGGCCAGCGCCGACCCCAACTACCTCAACCAGACCAACGGCGAGCGCAACAAGGTCCAGCCCGGCAACAACGCGCCGATGTGGCGCCAGGTGAGCGGCGGCGTCACCGGCTACAGCAGCCTGCCGGTGAGCCAGGCGCCCGAGGCCGGCAACCTGATCCAGCGCTTCGTGCAGTACCCGGGCTCACGCTTCACCAACGCGGGCGAGGCCTGGCGCCAGGTGCGCAACGACTGGATCATTCCGTACGGCGCGGCGCTGCTCTTCGTGACGCTGCTGGCGCTGGCGATCTTCTATTTCACGCGCGGGCCGATCCGCCTGCACGGCACCGAAACCGGCCGCAAGATCGAGCGCTTCACGCCCTTCGAGCGCGCCACGCACTGGTCGAACGCGCTGGCCTTCGTCACGCTCGCGATCTCGGGCATCGTGATGGCCTTCGGCAAGTTCTTCCTGCTGCCGGTGCTGGGCAGCGCTCTGTTCGGCTGGCTCGCCTACGTGCTCAAGACCGTGCACAACTTCGTGGGGCCGCTGTTCGTGGTGACCACGCTGTTCATGATCTTCACCTTCATCCGCAGCAACTGGCCGAGCAAGGACGACTTCACCTGGCTGCGGCACGGCGGCGGCCTGTTCGGCGGCAAGGAGCCCGCGTCGCATCGCTTCAACGCTGGCGAGAAGGCGGTGTTCTGGGGCGGCGTGCTGTTCCTGGGCAGCATCGTCATCGCCTCGGGCCTGTTCCTGGACAAGCTGCTGCCCGGCTTCGTCTACACGCGCGGCGAGATGCAGATCGCGCACATGGTGCACGCGGTGGCCACGCTGCTCATGATGGCGATGATCATGGGCCACATCTACATCGGCACGCTGGGCATGGACGGCGCCTACAAGGCGATGCGCGAAGGCTATGTCGACGAGGCCTGGGCGCGCGAGCACCACAAGCTCTGGTACGACGACATCCAGGCCGGCAAGATCCCCGCGCAGCGCTCGCAACCGGCCGGCGCACCCGAGCCCGCACGGCCGGCGACGGCGCAGCAAGGAACCTCCGCATGAAGCACACGCTGACCCTTCTTCTGTGCGCACTCGCTGCGACCTCCGCTGTCGCCAAGCTCCCCCCGCCCACGCCGGAAGCGCAGGCCAAGGCCGCCGAGGCCGCGGCCCGCACCGCGTGGAGCGCCAAGACCGACGGCTACCTACTGTGCAAGTCACAGGACCAGGTCGCCGCCAAGTACCGCGCCAGCGCGCAGGCCGCCGGCAAGCCGGCACCGGCCGCGGTGGCCACGCCGCCCTGCGTGGACCCGGGGCCTTACGCCGCCGCCCCCAAGGTTGAAGCCAAGCCCATCGAAGCATCGGGCGCCCACTCCCCGGCCCCCACGGCCGCGTCGCCGCCGAGTTCGAACCAGACCTCGGCACAGACGAATCCCGCACCCAAGAAGTAAGCCGGCGACGCACCGCGCGTGCGCGGACGCGGCTGAAGAAAAAGCGACTGCAAATGGCCCGCCGGCAAGGCCCGGCACGGCCGCCTTCTGCATGGCTGTCGGGTGCCATGCCCGACCACGCCGGCGACCTCCAACTTCTATACTGGCCCCGATGCCCACACCCGAACGAACTGCCTCGACCGATGTGCGTATGCGCGGCTTCACGCAGCGCGCCGAGGTGCCCGCCGCCCTCGCCTGGATCGACGCCCACACGCCCTTGTTGCCCGGTGAATCCGTGGCCGTCGACGAGGCCACCGGGCGGGTGCTGCTGCAGGAGGTGATCGCGCCCATCGCGGTGCCCGAGTTCGACCGCGCGGCCATGGACGGCTATGCGCTGCGCGGCGGCGAGACCACGGGCGCCGGCGAATACAACCCGCTCGAATTTCCGATCGCGGGCCACGCCTGGCCCGGCCGCCCCTTCGAAGGCGAGGTGCCCGCGGGCGCCGCCATCCGCATCATGACCGGCGCCCCGGTGCCGCACGGGCTGGACGCCGTGGTGCCGGCCGAGTACGCGAGCGAGCAGGACGGGCGCCTGGCCATCACGCGCGCCGTCGCGCCGGGCCAGCACGTAGGCCACGTCGGCGAGGACATCGCGCGCGGCAGCACCGCGCTGGCCACGGGCCGCCGCCTGCGTCCGCAGGACGCGGGGCTGGCCGCTTCATTGGGCCTGGCGCAGTTGCAGGTGGTGCGCCGCCCGCGCGTGCGGCTGCTCGTCACCGGCAACGAGGTGCGCGCGCCCGGCACGCCCAAGGGGCCGAGCGAGATCTACGACGCCAACTCCGTGACCTTGCGCGGCCTCGTGGCGCGCGACGGCGGCCTGCTCGAGTCGCACCAGCGCCTGGGCGACGACCCGCAAATCATCTCGCAGGCACTGGCCGCGCCCGGTGCCGACGTCGTGCTCATTTCCGGCGGCTCCAGCGTGGGCGCCGAGGACCACGCGCCGCGCCTGCTGGCCGAGCTCGGCGAACTGGCCATCCACGGCATCGCGATGCGGCCTTCCAGCCCGGCCGGCATGGGGCGCATCGGCGACACGCTGGTGTTCCTGCTGCCGGGCAACCCCGTCTCCTGCCTGTGCGCCTACGACTTCTTTGCCGGGCGCGCGATCCGCCTGCTCGGTGGCCGGCCCGCCGACTGGCCCTACCCGCGCACGCGCGCCACCGTGGCGCGCAAGATCGTCTCGCAGGTGGGGCGCGTCGACTACGTGCGCGTGAAGATCGGCGCCGACGGCGTGGAGCCGCTCGCGCTCTCGGGCGCCTCGGTGCTGAGCTCGACCACGCGCGCCGACGGCTTCGTGATCGCCCCCGCCGAAAGCGAAGGCTTCGGACCCGGGACCGACGTCACTGTTCATCTGTACGAGTGCCTGTGAAAGCCCAATCGCAATTTCTCGATGTCGTCACGCGGGACGAGGCCGAGCGCCGCTTCCGCGAACACCTGAGCCTCGCGCCGCTGGGCCGCGAGACCGTTCCCCTGCACGCGGCGCTGGGCCGGGTGCTCGCCGACGACGCGGTCGCCGCCATCGACGTGCCCGGCTTCGACCGCTCCAACGTCGACGGCTTTGCCGTGCAGGCCGCCGACACCTGGGGCGCGATGGAAGAACAGGTCCGCGCGCTCGCCCTCGTGGGCGAGACGCTGGCACCCGGCATCGTGCCGCGGCGCGAAGTGACGCCCGGCCACGCCACGGCGATCGCCACCGGCGGCATGCTGCCGCGCGGCGCCGACGCGGTGGTGATGGTGGAACACACCGACCTCGACGGCGGCAACGTGCAGGTGCGCCGCGCGGCCACGGCCGGCGAGAACGTCAGCTACGCCGGCACCGACATCGCACGCGGCGAGACCGTGCTGCGCGCCGGCCAGGTGCTGAGCTCGCGCGAGATCGGCGTGCTCGCCGCGCTGGGCCTGGCCGAGGTCGCCGTGTGGCGCAAGCCGCGCGTGGCCATCTTCTCCACCGGCAACGAGATCGTCGCGCCCGGCGCGCCGCTGCCCACGGGCGCGGTGTACGACTCCAACGCCGCCATCATCGGCGCCGCGGTCGAGGAACTGGGCGGCGATCCGGTGCGCCTGGGCGTGATCCCCGACGACGAGGCCCTTCTGTCGGCCGCGCTCGCACGCGGGCTGGCATGCGACGCCGTGGTCTTCTCGGGCGGCACGTCCAAGGGCGAAGGCGACCTGTCGTACCGCGTGGTGGCCGCCCTCGGCGACCCGGGCGTGGTGGCGCACGGCGTGGCGCTCAAGCCCGGCAAGCCGGTGTGCCTGGCGGTCACGGGCGGCAAGCCGGTCGTGATCCTGCCGGGCTTTCCGACCTCGGCGGTCTTCACCTTCCACGAGTTCCTGGCGCCCGTGATCCGCGCCTTCGCGGGCCGGCCGCCGCAGCGACATGCGCACGTGGCGGCCACGCTGCCGATGCGCGTGAACTCCGAGCGCGGCCGCACCGAGTACCTGCTGGTGGGCCTGGTGCCCACCGACGACGGCGTGGCCGCCTACCCGATGGGCAAGGGCTCGGGCTCGGTCACCACCTTCAGCAGCGCCGACGGCTTCATCACCATCGGCCAGCACACCGAGATCGTCGATGCCGGCGCCCCCGTGCAGGTGCAGCTGCTGGGCCAGGGGCTGGACGCCGCCGACCTGATCTTCATCGGCAGCCATTGCGTGGGCCTGGACTGGCTGGCCGGCGAGCTGATGCGCCAGGGCATCCGCATCAAGGCCATGAACGTGGGCAGCACGGGCGGGCTGATGGCCGCCCGGCGCGGCGAATGCGACGTGGCCGGCATCCACCTGATGGACCCGGCGACGGGCGTCTACAACCGGCCGCTGCTCACGCCGGGTCTCGAACTGGTGACGGGCTACGGCCGCATGCAAGGCGTCGTCCATCGCCCCGGCGACACGCGCTTCGAGGGCCTGGACGCCGCCGCGGCCATCGCCGCGGCGACCGCGCAGCCCGGTTGCACCATGGTCAATCGCAATGCCGGCAGCGGCACCCGCATCCTCATCGACCGCCTGCTCGGCGGCGCGCAGCCGCCCGGCTACGGCGTGCAGACCAAGTCGCACAACGCGGTGGCGGTGGCCGTGGCGCAGCAGCGCGCCGACTGGGGCCTGGCCATCGACACAGTCGCGCGGCAGTACGGGCTGGGCTTCATTCCCGTGCAGGAGGAACGCTACGACTTCGTGGTGCCCCAGGCACGGCTTGCGCGCGCGCCGGTGCAGGCCTTCATTGCGCTGCTGCAATCGACCGCGGCGCGCGAGGCGCTGGGCCGGCTGGGCTTTCGCGTCGATGCCGCAGCCTGATGGCAAGAGCGCTTCTTTCTTTCACTCTCGAGGACTGACACGATGACGATGGCTTCGCGCAGACGCTTCACCCTTCTCGCCCTCGCCGGTGCGCTTGTCGGCACGCTGCTCGCGCCGATGGCGCACGCACAGGACAAGTTCATCGTGCTGGCCTCGACCACCTCGACGGAACAGTCGGGCCTGTTCAAGCACCTGCTGCCTCAGTTCACCAAGGCATCGGGCACCGAGGTGCGCGTGGTGGCGGTGGGCACGGGCCAGGCGCTGGACATGGCGCGCCGCGGCGACGCCGACGCGCTGTTCGTGCACGACCAGCCCGCCGAAGAGAAGTTCGTCGCCGAAGGCTTCGGCCTGCCGCGCCGCCCGGTCATGTACAACGACTTCGTGCTGATCGGGCCCAAGTCCGACCCGGCCGGCGTGCGCGGCAACGACATCGCGGCCGCGCTCAAGCGGCTGGGCACCACGGGCGGCGCCTTCGTCTCGCGCGGCGACAAGAGCGGCACGCATGCGGCCGAACTGCGCCAGTGGAAGCTGGCCGGCATCGACCTGGCCGCCGCCAAGCCGGCCGGCTACAAGGAATGCGGCTGCGGCATGGGCCAGGCGCTCAACATCGCGGCCTCGACCAATGCCTATGTGCTGTCCGACCGCGGCACCTGGCTCAACTTCAAGAACCGCGCCGACCTGGGCATCGTGGTCGAGGGCGACAAGCAGCTGTTCAACCAGTACGGCGTGATCGTCGTGAACCCGGCCAGGCACCCGCATGTGAAGAAGGACCTGGCGCAGGCGTTCTCCGACTGGGTCGTGTCGCGCGACGGGCAGGCCGCCATCGCCGCCTACAAGATCGGCGGCGAACAGCTCTTCTTCCCGAACGCGGGCCAGTGAACGACGCGCCGGTCGATGACGGGGCCGGGGCCGGGCCGCGCGATGCACACGGCCTCGCGCCGGCGATGAAAGCCGTCTCTCGATGAACACCGTGACCGAAGGCTGGGCGCTGGCCTGGCGCCTCATCACCGGCGCCGACCCCGAACTCGTGCGCATCACGGCGCTCTCGCTGCAGGTGAGCGCCACGGCCTGCCTGATCGGCGCGCTGTTCGGCCTGCTGCTGGGCGCCTGGCTCGCGGTGGCGCGGTTCCCGGGGCATGTGCTGGCCGTGTGGCTGGTGAACACGCTGCTCGCCCTGCCCGCCGTGGTCGTGGGCCTGCTGGTGTACCTGCTGCTCTCGCGCTCGGGGCCGCTGGGCGAACTGGGCATTCTTTTCACGCCGTCGGCGATGGTGGTGGCGCAGAGCGTGCTCGTCACGCCGCTGATCGCCGCGCTGTCTCGCCGGCTCGTGATGGCGGCGCTGGCCGACGGCGGCGACCAGCTGCGCTCGCTGGGCGCCGGGCCGCTGGCCACCGCCCTGCTGATGCTGGTGCACGACCGGATGGGCGTGGCCACCGTGCTGCTCACGGCCTTCGCGCGGGCCATCGCCGAGGTGGGGGCCGTGATGATCGTCGGCGGCAACATCGCCGGCGTGACGCGCGTGATGACCACCACCATCGCGCTGGAGACCAGCAAGGGCGACCTCGCGCTGGCCCTGGCGCTGGGCATCGTGCTGCTGGCGGTGGTCGGCGCGGTCAACGGCGCCATCGGGTTGCTGCAATGGCTGGCCACGCGTCCGCTGAGCACCGCCCCGCCGGCGAAGCCGCGCGCGATACGCCGCGCGCCCGCCCCGCACACGCCGGCCGCGGCCGGCACGGTGCCGCTGATCCGGCTCGAGCGCGCCACGGTGCGCTTCGGCGCGCTGGTCGCATTGGACGACGCCTCGCTGACCCTGCACCGAGGCGACCGGCTCGTGCTCGTGGGCGCCAACGGTTCGGGCAAGACCACGCTGCTGCGGCTGCTGCACGGCCTGCTGCCCTGCGAAGGGCGCTGCGATCGCCTGCCGCTGCGGCCCGAAGGCCGCCTGCCGCGCGCGGCCATGCTGTTCCAGCGCCCCTTTTTGCTGAGCCTCTCGGTGTGGCGCAATGTGTGGGTGGGCCTGTGGCTGGCGGGCGTGCCGGCCGCCGAGCGCAGCGAGCGCTGCGGCCTGGCGCTGGCGCGCGTGGGCCTGCTCGAACATGCCGAGCGCTCGGCGCGTTCGCTGTCGGGAGGCCAGCAGCAGCGCCTGGGCCTGGCGCGCGCCTGGGCGCTGCAGCCCGACATCCTGTTCCTGGACGAGCCCACGGCCAGCCTGGACCCCGGCGCCAAGAACGAGATCGAGGCCCTCATCGAAGAGGTCGCTCACAGTGGCGTGACGATCGTGATGAGCACGCACAACCTCGGGCAGGCCAAGCGCCTGGCCACGCGCGTGGCGTACCTGCACGCGGGGTGCATCGTGGTCGAGCGGCCTGTAGCGAGCTTCTTCGATTCGGACGATCTGCCGCCCGAGGCCGCCCAGTTCCTGCAGGGCGAGCTGGGCTGGTACCGTCAGCCCTAGCGCCGGCGGGCTGGTCGGCGGTTCCGCGCCCCTCGCCTTCGCTTACACGGCATCCCGATCCAGCGAGGCAAAATACCGCGATGGAAATCACTGTCGCGGTCTCGCTGCCGACACGCCTTCCTTCCGGGTCTGGGCGCGGCCACTTCTTTCGCCTGCACAGAGACCTCACCGACCGGCTGCGAACGCACGACCGCCCCCCGATAACCGAATACGCAGAGCCCTCATGAAAATAGCCACCTGGAACGTCAACTCCCTCACCGCGCGCCTGCAGCATGTGCTCGACTGGCTCATCGCCAACCCGGTCGATGTGCTGTGCCTGCAGGAGCTCAAGATGACCGACGACAAGTTTCCGCTCGAGGTGCTGAAGTCGGCCGGCTACGAGGCGGCGGTGTTCGGGCAGAAGACCTACAACGGCGTCGCCATCCTCAGCCTGGCGCCGGTGCGCGACGTGGTGAAGAACATCGAGAACTTCGCCGACGAGCAGTCGCGCGTGATCGCCGCCACCATCGAGACGCCCTCGGGCCCGCTGCGCGTGGTGAACGGCTACTTCGTGAACGGCCAGGAACCGGGCAGCGAGAAGTTCGCCTACAAGATGAAGTGGCTCGACGCGCTGCATGCCTACATTGCGCGTGAACTCGCGGCGCACCCGAACCTCGTGCTGCTGGGCGACTTCAACGTCACGCCCGAAGACCGCGACAGCTTCGACCCCGTGGGCCTGAAGGAGACGATCCACCACACCACCGAAGAGCGCGACCACTTCAAGGCGCTGCTCGGCCTGGGCCTGACGGACAGCTTCCGCATGTTCGAGCAACCCGAAAAAAGCTTCTCCTGGTGGGACTACCGCATGCTGGGCTACCAGAAGAACCGCGGCCTGCGCATCGACCACATCCTCGTGAGCGAGCCGCTGCGGCCGCTGGTGAAAAG
Source organism: Variovorax sp. GW531-E2 (assembly GCF_059423125.1). Taxonomy (NCBI): domain Bacteria; kingdom Pseudomonadati; phylum Pseudomonadota; class Betaproteobacteria; order Burkholderiales; family Comamonadaceae; genus Variovorax; species Variovorax sp. GW531-E2. The sequence goes on from NZ_JBWKXQ010000005.1 coordinate 82,816, forward strand.
CTGCGTCATCGACCGCGTGCCGCGCAAGTGGGAAAAGCCGAGCGACCACGCCCCGGTGGTGCTCGAACTCGGCGCGGGCGCCTGACGGCCATGACGACGCCGATCGCCGCACGCCTGGCCCGTTCTGCCGCGATCGCCGCCGCGGCGCTCGCGCTGGCCGCCTGTTCGGTGCTCAAGCCGGGCAGCGGATCGGAAAGCGGCACGGGCAGCACATCGCCCGGCGGTGCAACCACCACCGAAGGCAGCCGCGACGTGCCGACCGTGCGGCTCATCACCGCGCAGACGCCCGCGATCCGCACCTACCGCAAGACCGGCGCGCGCCACATCTACAAGGCGTATGCCAGCCGCATCTACAAGGGCAAGATCCCGCCGCTGGTGTACGCGGTGGTGGTGGTCGAGACGGAGATCGATGCGAACGGCAAGGTCACCAACGTCACCTTCAGCCGCGTGCCCAGCCATGCGCCCGAAGTGCCGCCGATGATCGCGGAGCTGGTCAAGGCGACCTCGCCCCTGCCGAGCCCCGGCAAGCTGGGCGGCCACACGTACGTCGACACCTGGCTCTGGGACAAGAGCGGCAATTTCCAGCTCGATTCCCTCACGCTCGGCCAGCGCAGCCGGTAATAAAAAAAAGGCCCTGGGAGGGCCTTTTCATTCGATACCGAGTTCCTGGATTTTCCGGGTGATGGTGTTGCGCCCGATGCCCAGCTTCTGGGCCGCCTCGATGCGCCGGCCGCGCGTGTTGGCCAGGGCGGTGAGGATGAGCCGCGATTCGAAGCGGCGCGTGAGCACGTCCCACACGTCGGTGCGGCCTGCCGCCAGCAGCGCCTGAGCTTCGGCTTCGAGACCACTCTCCCAGGCGCTGGGGCCCGTCGGTGCACCTGGCACCGCCTCGGGGGCCGCGACCACCGGTGCGGACGCGTCGCGCTCGACGGCCAACGGCGCTGCAGCCTGCACGGGCGCCGCCACCTCGGCCACCGCCACATGCACGTCCGCCCCGCTGCCCGCCATCACTTCGGGCGGCAGGTCTTTCGACTCGATCAGCTGCGCGGGCGCCATCACCGTGAGCCAGTGGCAGATGTTCTCGAGCTGGCGCACGTTGCCCGGGAAGTTGAAGGCCGCGAGCCTGGCCAGCGCCGCGTCGGAGATGCGCTTGGGCTCGACGCCCAGCTGGCGCGCGCTCTGCTGCAGGAAGTGGCGCGTGAGCGCGGGCACGTCTTCGCCGCGTTCGCGCAGCGCCGGCAGGCGCAGGCGGATCACGTTGAGGCGGTGGAACAGGTCTTCGCGGAAGCCCCCGAGCTTCACGCGCTGCTCGAGGTCCTGGTGCGTGGCGGCGATGACGCGCACGTTGGCCTTCACCGAGTTGTGGCCGCCCACGCGGTAGAAGTGGCCGTCGCTGAGCACACGCAACAGGCGCGTCTGCAGGTCGAAGGGCATGTCGCCGATTTCGTCGAGGAACAGCGTGCCGCCCTCGGCCTGCTCGAAGCGGCCGCGGCGCATGGTCTGCGCGCCGGTGAAGGCGCCGCGCTCGTGGCCGAAGAGTTCGCTCTCGAGCAGGTCCTTGGGAATGGCGGCGGTGTTGATCGCCACGAAGGGGCCGTTGGCGCGCGGCGAGTGCTTGTGCAGCGCGCGCGCCACCAGCTCCTTGCCCGAGCCCGATTCGCCGGTGATGAGCACCGTGACGTTGCTCTGCGACAGCCGGCCGATGGCACGGAACACGTCCTGCATCGCGGGCGCCTGGCCGAGCATCTCGGGGGCGGCGACCATGCGCTCTTCGGACACCTCTTCGCGCTGGCTTTCGTCGACGGCGCGTCGGATGAGTTCGACGGCGCGCGGCAGGTCGAAGGGCTTGGGCAGGTATTCGAAGGCGCCGCCCTGGAAGGCCGAGACCGCGCTGTCCAGGTCGGAGAAGGCGGTCATGATGATGACCGGCAGGCCGGGGTGCTTGGCCTTGATCTTGTCGAGCAGGTCGAGCCCCGAGCCGCCCGGCATGCGGATGTCGCTCACCAGGACCTGCGGGCCCTGCTGCTCGTCGCCTTCGGCCTGTTCGAGCGCGGCCAGCACTTCGCGTGTGTTCGTGAAGCTGCGCGTGGGCAGGTCTTCGCGCAGCAGCGCCTTCTCGAGCACGAAGCGTATCGATTGGTCGTCATCAACTATCCAGATCGGCTTCATGCATCTCCTCTGTTGCCGGGGCTGCGCTAGGGCAGCGGAATCAATATCTTGAAATCGGTTCGGCCCGGGACGCTGTCGCACTCGATCACGCCGTGATGCTGTTGCACAAAAGTTTGCGCAAGCGTCAGTCCCAGCCCGGTCCCGCCTTCCCTGCCCGAAACGAGCGGATAGAAGATGCGGTCCTTGATCGTGTCCGGCACACCCGGTCCATTGTCGATGACATGCAATTCCAGTGCCAATCGATACCACTGCTTATTGAAGATCACCTGTCGGGCCACGCGGGTCTTGAAAGTGATCTGCGCATCGCCCGCCGCGCGGCGCTCGGCCAGGGCCTGCGCCGCGTTGTGCGCGATGTTGAGCGTGGCCTGGATGAGCTGCTCGCGGTCGCCGCGGAACTCGGGAATGGAGACGTCGAAGTCGCGCTCGATGTGCAGGTCGCGCGGAAACTCCGCCAGGATGACGGAGCGCACGCGCTCGCAGACCTCGTGGATGTTCACGTCGCCCACCACGTGCGGGCGCCGGTGCGGCGCCAGCAGCCGGTCGACCAGCGTCTGCAGCCGGTCGGCCTCGTGGATGATGACCTGGGTGTATTCGATGAGGTCGCGCGACTCGACCTCCATCTGCAGCAGCTGCGCCGCGCCACGGATGCCGCCCAGCGGGTTCTTGATCTCGTGCGCGAGGTTGCGGATGAGTTCCTTGTTGGCCTGCGCCTGGTCGATCAGGCGCTCCTCGCGGTCCTGGCGCACCTGCTGCTCCAGCGGCGACATCTCGATGATGAGCTCGCCCTTCTTGTCGCCGTGCGCGAGCGTGACCTGCACCGGCATCAGCTCGTGGTTCACGCGCCGCAAAAAGGCCTCGTAGCGCAGCGTGGCGAAGTCGTTGCTGCTGGCGCCGTCGAGCGCGGTGCGCAGCACCTGCGGCTCATGGAAGCAGGCGCCGAACTGCGAGCCCTCGAGCGTGCGCCGCGAGGTACCCAGTGCGTCTTCGAGGCCTGCGTTGGCGAACAGCACCGAGCCGTCGCTGTTGACCACCGCGATCAGCGTGGACAAGAGGTCGAAGGCGCGAAAGCGCGGATTGGCGCCAGTCGCCTTCTTGCCGAACACCATGGACTGCGCGCCGCTTACTGCGCTTGCGGCTTGCCGGGCAGGCGGCCGATTTCGCGGCGGATGCCGGCGATGTCGCTCTCGTTGCGCGCGAGTTCGGCCTTCATCTCGGCCACGCGGTCCAGGTACTTCTGGTAGTTGCGGCCTTCGCTGCCCTGCTTCTCGGGCTCGCCGTTGTTGTATTCCTTCTTGAGCTCGGTCTGGCGGGCCTCGGCCTTGCGCAGCTCGGCCTCGAGCACCGAGCGCGCCTCGCCGTCGCGGGCGCGCTGGTCGACGCCTTCGACACGCGGGCTGCCCGCCGGGGCGCGCGCGGCGGATGAACCGCCCGACGACGACGACGCGCTGCCACCACCGCCGCCCGAAGGCTTCGTGCCCTGCACGACGGTGACGTTGCCGCCTTCCATGATCTTGCAGCCCTTTTGCTGGGCCACGGTCGCGTTGTTGGTGTACTCGTTGCCGCAGCGCCAGACGCGCTCTTGCGCGAGCGCCGCCGTGACGGTGGCGAGCGAGGCGGCGGCCAGGAAAATCAGGGAGGCAGTCTTCATTTGGATCCGGAGAGGGCGCGACAAACGCGCATTTTGATGCAATTCGGGCCCGCTCACGACAGGGTGTTCCGCACCAAGGAAAAAGGACGGCCGGGGCCGTCCTTTTGTCTTACTTGCCCGCCGGGGCGGGCTTGCTGTGGCGCTTTTTACAGCGAGTAGTACATGTCGAACTCGACAGGGTGCGTCGCCATGCGGAAGCGCGTGACTTCCTGCATCTTGAGGTCGATGTACGCGTCGATGTACGAGTCGGTGAACACGCCGCCCTTGGTCAGGAACGCACGGTCCTTGTCCAGGTGCTCCAGGGCCTGGTCCAGGCTGTGGCAGACGGTCGGGATCAGCGCGTCTTCTTCCGGCGGCAGGTGGTACAGGTCCTTGCTGGCGGCTTCGCCCGGATGGATCTTGTTTTCCACGCCGTCCAGGCCGGCCATCAGCAGCGCGGCAAAGCCCAGGTACGGGTTCATCAGCGGATCGGGGAAGCGCGCTTCGACGCGGCGGCCCTTCGGGTTGGCCACGAACGGGATGCGGATCGAGGCCGAGCGGTTCTTGGCCGAGTAGGCCAGCTTCACCGGGGCTTCGAAGCCGGGCACCAGGCGCTTGTAGCTGTTGGTGCCGGGGTTCGTGATGGCGTTCAGGGCACGGGCGTGCTTGATGATGCCGCCGATGTAGTGCAGCGCGAAGTCCGACAGGCCTGCGTAGCCGTCGCCGGCGAACAGGTTCTTGCCGTCCTTCCAGACCGACTGGTGCACGTGCATGCCGGAGCCGTTGTCGCCGACGATGGGCTTGGGCATGAAGGTGGCGGTCTTGCCGTAGGCGTGGGCCACGTTGTGGATCACGTACTTCTGCAGCTGGACCCAGTCGGCGCGCTGCACCAGCGTGCTGAAGCGGGTGCCGATTTCGAGCTGGCCGGCGTTGGCCACTTCATGGTGATGCACTTCGACCGGGATGCCCAGCGATTCGAGCACCAGGCTCATTTCCGAGCGCATGTCCTGGAAGCTGTCGACCGGGGGCACCGGGAAGTAGCCGCCCTTGACTGCGGGACGGTGGCCGCTGTTGCCGTGCTCGAACTCCTTGTCGGTGTTCCACGAGGCTTCTTCGGACTCGATCTTCACGAAGCAGCCCGACATGTCGTTCTTCCAGCGCACGCCGTCGAACACGAAGAATTCGGGTTCCGGTCCGAAGTAGGCGGTGTCGCCCAGGCCGGAAGCCTTCATGTACGCCTCGGCGCGCTTGGCGAGCGAGCGCGGGTCGCGCTCGTAGGCCTTGCCGTCGGCCGGGTCGATCACGTCGCAGGTCAGGATCAGCGTCGTTTCTTCGAAGAACGGGTCGATGTTGGCGGTGTTCGGGTCGGGCATGAGCTGCATGTCCGAGGCTTCGATGCCCTTCCAACCGGCGATGGACGAACCGTCGAACGCGTGGCCCGAGGTGAATTTGTCTTCATCGAAGTGCGACACGGGCACGGTCACGTGCTGCTCTTTGCCGCGGGTGTCGGTGAAGCGCAAGTCGACGAACTTGACCTCGTTTTCCTTGACGAGCTTGAGTACATCGGCGACGGTCTTTGCCATCAGTTTCTCCTGAGTTGGATGGTGGTTAGGAATACAGGGACGGGAGGATGCAGTTTCTGTGCCATTGTCACCCCGCCGGATGAGGCCCGGGTGACGGCCCAGGGGCTGCCGGAAAAGGAAATAATCACCAAACTGGTGCAATACGAATTAACGCACCAATTCGGGGCCAAGCTTCGCATCGAAAGTGTGCAGACCCTCGATCAGCTGGCCATAGGCGGCATCGAGCTTCGCGGGGTCGCCCTTGACGCCCAGCTCGATGTGGCGCCCGTACTGCGGGTGATCCACGCTGGGGAGGCTGAACACCTTGATGCCGGCGTGGGCCTGCTCGATGGCCTGCATCAGCGGCGTGAGGGTGGCTTCCATCGCACCGAAAACGATCACGGACTTCTCGGCGATGGCGTTGCGGGTGAACAGATCGGCATAACGGCTGTCGAGCACCGACTCGATCATCGGCCAGGCCATGACCGGAAAGCCCGGCACGAAATGCACGTGCTCGACGCTGAAGCCCGGGATCTTGTTGTACGGATTGCGGATGATCGACGCGCCCTGCGGAAACACGCCCATGTTCAGGCGGTGGATGTTGTCGGGCCGGTCGGGTTCGTAGGGCACGCCCTGCTCCAGGGCCGTGTCCTGCATCCGCTCGCGGATCAGCGCCTCGGCCTCGGGGTGCAGCGCCAGCGGCACGCGCAGGGCCTGGGCGGCGCACTGGCGGGTGTGGTCGTCGGGCGTGGCGCCGATGCCGCCGGTCGAGAACACGATGTCGCCCGAGGCGAAGGCGCGCATCAGGGCCGCGGTGATCCGCGTGGGCTCGTCGCCCACGTACTCGGCCCAGCCCAGCTGCAGGCCGCGCGCGGCCAGCAGCTCGATGACCTTGGCCATGTGCTTGTCGGCCCGCTTGCCGGAAAGGATCTCGTCGCCGACGACGATGAGACCGAATGCGCGTGTCATGGAGAACTCCATTGAGAAAGAGCGGCCTTGTTGGCCTCGGTGGCTTCGGCCGCCTCGATCGCCTGCTGCTGCGCGTCGCCGCTGCCGGCCGCGGGCTGCTGCGCCGCGCGCTGGGCGCGCAGCTGGGTCAGGGCGTCGAGGCAGTAGTGCGCGAACCAGAGCGCAGAAAAGGCAAAGACCAGCGTGTAGATCCAGATGGCGATCGGCACCAGCACGAAGAAGGCGGCGGCGAACAGCAGGCCCGAGGCCCACACGATGCTCGGCGCGGCGCCCAGATAGCCGCACAGCACGCCGATGCACAGCAGCGGCAGCCGGTGGGCGCGCAGCAGCGCGGCGCGTTCCTCGGGGCTGGCGTGCTCGGCCAGCGCGTCGAAGCTCATCACCCGGTAGGTCAGCCAGCCCCAGATCAGCGGCGGCAGGATCAGCACCAGCGGCGGAATGAGCCACAGCGGCATCGACACCACCAGCGCAATCAGCGCCAGCACGGTGGCGCCGAGCGAGCGGACCACGCTGCCGAAGAAGGAGGCGCCCTTCTTCTGCTCCAGCGTCGGAAAGCGCCGTTCGGCCACGAGCTTGGTGAGCGCCGGCGCCATGAAGCCGGCCACGATGAGCAGCGACAGCACGACGATCAGCGGCGTGACGCCGAACACCACCACCAGCGGCGCCAGCGCGGCCGTGACGTCGCTCGAGAAGAGGCGCCCGATCCAGGCCCAGAAGCTGGACAGCAGCGGCCAGGCGTCGAGGGCCTCGCGCGTCCAGGCGACGGCCGCGTCCCAGTAGAAGTAGCCGAGCCCCGCGGCCAGCAGCACCATGAGCGCCAATGGCAGGAGCGACAGCACGATCACGCGCGGGAGCATGCAATAGGCCACCGCGCGCCAGAAGGAGTCGAGGAGCAGGCGCATGAGGTTCGAGGATAGCGCAAGGCCCCGGCCCGCCCGCCGCCGGGCCTGCGGGCGGATCAGGCGCGGCCGAACAGCCGCTTCAGCCCCAGCCACTGCTGCGACCAGAAGCCCTGGCCGTAGTCGCGCGGGCGGCCGTCGGCGCCGGGCTCGACCTGGTCGCGGATGCCGGTCGGGTCGTAGCGGTTCTCGAAGTTGGCGGTGCGAAAGAGCATGTCCCACCAGGGCAGCAGCACGCCGAAGTTGTGGCCGCCGAGCGTGCTCCGGCCGTGCGACTCATGCCCCAGCCCGATGCTGTGGTGCAGCCGGTGAAAGCGCGGGCTGACCCACAGCCGCTCGCCGATGGCGCCGAAGCTCAACCGCAGGTTGGCGTGCTGCAGGCTTTCGCTGAGCTGGGTGAAGGCCACGACGGCGATGAACTGGCCCGGCGCCACGCCGATCAGCTGCGCCACGATGACGATGAGCGTGTCGTGGATGACGTCGTCCAGCAGGTGGTTGCGGTCGTCGCTCCACATCGTCATCTGGCGCTGCGAGTGGTGCAGCGAATGCAGGCTCCACCACCAGTTGAACTGGTGCTGGCCGCGGTGAATCCAGTAGCCGACGAAGTCGAGCACCACGAGGTAGATGGCAAAAGCCACCCACGGCACGTCGGTCACGCCGGGCCAGGCCTCGTCCAGGTGGAAGGTGCCCCACCCCGCCATGCGCAGGCTGCCGAGCAGGTCATCGAACAGGGGCTGCAGCGTGAAGAACAGCGCCAGCCGGAACAGGCCCAGCCGGTGGATCAGCGTGTAGAGCACGTCGATGCGGATGGCGCGGCGGTCGGTCACGGGCTCGACCGCGCGCCAGCGCTGCAGCGGACCGATGACGGCCAGCAGCACGAGGATCTGGATCACGCCGACCAGCAGCCAGCCGGTGGCGTCGAAGGCGTCCTCGGCCCAGCCGCCCAGGCCGATGGCGTACACCAGCGGCTGCACGGCGGTCTCGAAGAGCCAGCCCTGCATGGCGGAAAAAACGTCGGTCAACCAGTCGATCACGGCAAGAACTCAGGAATCAAGGATGGGAGGCGATCCAGGCGCGGTAGTCCGGGTGCTGGCGCAGGGTGCGAAAGCAGAAGCCCTTGGCCTTCAGGCCGACGATCAGCGGCTCCAGGTTGGCCGGCGCCCACGGGTCCTTGCGCGACCAGATGCCCAGGTGCGCCAGCAGGATGTCGCCGGGGCGGATGCCCGCGAGCGCCTGGGCCAGCAGCTTCTGGTTACTGAACGTCTCGCTCGGCAGTTCGTCGCCCAGGAAGCCGGCGGGCGACCAGCCCACGTGCGCGTAGCCGCAGTCCCTGGCGGCCGCCAACAAAGCGGGCGAGGTCTTGCCGCCCGGCGCGCGGTACAGCGGCAGCGGCTTCTTGCCGGTGATGGCGGCCAGCCGGTCGGACGACTTGCGGATGTCGGCGCAATACTGGGCCGCGCTCCAGACCGACTCCTTGCCGGTCTGCGGGCCGGCCGACGGCTTGATGCGAAAGCTCGGCGGCGCGCCCTTGACGTCGCCGCGCCAGTAGGCGTGGTCGTAGGTGTGCGAGCCGAACTCGTGGCCTTCGGCCGCCCTCGCCTTCCACCACGGCGCCCAGTGGTCGTCCAGGCTGTCGCCGTCGGTCTGGGTGCGCTCGGCGGCGGCGAAGAAGGTGACGCGCACGTCCTGGCGCTTGAGCACGTCGGCCACCAGCGGGGCGACGCCCATGTGGCCGGTGTCCAGCGTCAGGTAGACCGGCTTGTCGCAGGCAGCGGCTTCCTGGGCACCGGCCGCCGGCACGGTGGCGCAGGCCAGCGCCGCGACCGCGAAGGCCACCCCGGCGGTGCGCAAGCCGCGCACGCGCTCAGATGCGCTTGGCATGGTCGAGGGTCCAGACGCCGTGCGGCGAGCGGCCGACGTTGATCTGCCGCACGACCTTCTGGCTCGCGAGATCGACCACCGTGAGCTTCTTGGCCCAGCGCGAGGTCACGTACAGCGTCTTGCCGTCGGCCGACACGTCCATGCAGTCGGGGCCACCGGGCACGTTGTAGGTGGCGACGACCTTCAGCGTGGTCAGGTCGATGCGGCTGATGGTGTTGGCGACCCGGTTGCTCACGAACACGGTCTTGCCGTCACCGGCCGAGCGGAAGGCATGGGCGCCCTTGCCGGTGGGGATCTTGCCGACCAGCTTGGGCTGGGCGCCGGCCACGTCGAACACCTGCACGCCGTCGCTGCCGGTGAGGCCCACGAGCAGCGTCTTGTCGTTGTGGGCGCCGAAGATGTCGGCCGGCATGGCGCCGGTGGCCATGCGCCAGCGGATGGTCTGCGTCGGCAGGTCGACCGCGATCAGCTCGTCGCTGTCCTGCATGGTGACGTAGGCGACGGTGCTGGTGTTGTCGATCCAGATGTGGCTGGGCGTCTTGCCGGTGGCGATGCGCTTGGCCAGCTTCAGGTCCTTGCCGTCCCAGCGGTACACGTCGACGTGGTTCAGGCGGTTGGCCGCCGTGACGAACCACTTCATGTCGCGCGAGAACTGCAGCTGGTACGGATCGATGATGCCGTACACCACGCGCTGCACCTCGGCCGTGCGCGGGTCCAGGAAGGTGAGCGAATCGCCCGCCGAATTGGCCACGATGACCGACTTCTCGTCGGGCGTCATGTAGATGTGGTGCGGCTCCTTGCCGGTGGGAATGCGCTGCTTCTCGGTCCAGTCGACCGGGTTGATCACGCTCACGCTGGCGTCCAGCGAATTGAGCACAAAAACCGGTGGCGGGGCCGGCGGCGCCGCCGCGGCGGGGAGGGTCACCAGGGCTGTCAGGCACAGACAGGACAGCAGGAAGGCCGCGATGCGGCCGTTCGGGCGGGCAGGGAGTCGCAAGGGAAGGTTCCGGGAGAGGGTTAACAATCTTAACGGTCGAACCCGACGAAAAGCTGACCGCGGGCGCCCCCTCACCCGCTGTTTAGCCCGGCGCCTTGACCTATGTCACGCGGCGCGAGGCACGGGCGCCCGCAGCTGGGCCACCTGTTCGGCCGTGAGCCAGCGCCATTGCCCCGGCGCCAGGTCGTCCGGCAGCGCCAGGCCGCCGATGCGCGAGCGGTGCAGCCCCTCGACCCGGTTGCCGACCGCGGCCAGCATGCGCTTGACCTGGTGGTACTTGCCCTCGGTGAGCGTGAGCCGCAGGTGCAGCGGGCTGTCGGACTCGCAAGCCGCAGCGCGCACGGGCTTCGGATCGTCGTCGAGCACCACGCCGGCCAGCAGCTTGGCGATCTGCGCCTCGTCGATCGGGTGCTTGGCCGTCACCTCGTAGACCTTGGGCACATGGTGCTTGGGCGAACCCATCTTGTGGATGAACTGGCCGTCGTCGGTCAGCAGCAGCAGGCCGGTCGTGTCCTGGTCGAGCCGGCCGATGGCCTGCACGCCCTGCACCGCGCCCTTGTTGGGCCGCAGGCGCAGCGGCGACGGCAGCAGCGTGTAGATGCTCGGGTAGGTCGAGGGCTTCTGCGAGCACTCGGTGCCGGCCGGCTTGTGCAGCATCAGGTAGGCCTTCTCGTGGCAGGCCCACTCGGTGCCCTGCACGGTGAACAGCAGGCCTTCGGGGTCGAGGTCGGCGAAGGGGTCGGTCACGGCCGCGCCGGCAATGCTCACGTGGCCTTGCTGGACCAGGCCCGCGCACACGCGGCGGGTGCCGAAGCCCTGGGTATAGAGGATGTCTTGCAGGTGCATGAAAAATGAAAAAAGCGGCCGTGCCGACAGGGGCACGACCGCCTTCAAGTGTGCCGCAGGTTCAGTAGCCTGCCGCCAGGCCGGTGTTGCGGCGAGGATCGTTGGCACCGTAGAAGCGGTTGGCGCCCACCGGCTTGCCGCCCAGCGAGGGCGCGCCGACGATGATCGCCGCCAAGTGGTTGGCCGGCTGCGGCACGCCCAGGTTGTGGCCCATGTCGGTCAGGATCTTGCGGGTGTCGGGGCTGATCGCGAAGGTCTCGACGTTGGTCACGTCGGGCAGCCACTGCTGGTGGAAGCGCGGCGCATCCACGGCCTCCTGCACGTTCATGCCGTAGTCGACCACGTTCAGGATGGTGTGCAGCACGGCCGTGATGATGCGGCTGCCGCCGGGCGTGCCGACCACGAAGACCGGCTTGCCGTCTTTCGACACGATGGTCGGGCTCATCGAACTCAGCGGACGCTTGCCGGGGGCGATGGCGTTGGCCTCGCCCTGCACCAGGCCGTACATGTTGGGCACGCCGATCTTGGAGGTGAAGTCATCCATCTCGTTGTTCAGCAGCACGCCGGTCTTGTCGGCCGTGACCTTGGCGCCGAACCAGTCGTTCAGCGTGTAGGTGACCGACACCGCGTTGCCCCACTTATCGGTGATCGAGTAGTGGGTGGTGTTGCTGCCTTCATGCGGCGCGACGCCGGGCTTGATGTCCTTGGACACGCCGGCCTTCTTGGGGTCGATGGCGGCGCGGATCTTGGCGGCGTAGCCCTTGTCGAGCAGGCGATCGAGCGGGTTCTTCACGAAGTCGGGGTCGCCCAGGTAGCTGTTGCGGTCCACGTAGGCGTGGCGCATGGCTTCGATCTGGTAGTGCACAGACTCGGCCGAGCGGAAGCCCAGGTCCTTGAGCGGGTAGCCCTCCAGGATGTTGAGCATCTCGCAGATGATCACGCCGCCCGAACTCGGAGGCGGCGCCGACACCACGCGGTAGCCGCGGTAGTCGCACTCGACCGGCGCGAGTTCGCGCGTCTTGTACTGGTCGAGGTCGGCCTGCGTGATGATGCCCTTGCCGGCCTGGCTCGATGCCACGATGGCCTTGCCGACCCAGCCCTTGTAGAAGCCGTCGGTGCCCTTGGCGCTGATTTCCTTCAGCGTCTTGGCGAGGTCTTTCTGCACCAGCTTCTGGCCGACCGCGAAGGGCTCGCCCTTGTTCAGGAAGATGGCGCCGGAGACCGGGTCCTTCTTGAAGTCGTTGGTGGCGGTGAGCAGCATGTCGATGTCGCCCTGCTCCAGCGCGAAGCCCTTGTCGGCCAGCTGGACCGAGGGGGCGATGAGGTCGGCGCGCTTCATCGTGCCGTACTTCTCGCGCGCGTATTCCATGCCCGACACCGAGCCCGGCACGCCCACGGCGAGGTGGCCGTGGGTGCTCAGACCCTTGACAACGTTGCCATCTTTGTCGAGGTACATGTTGGCCGTGGCGGCCAGCGGGGCCTTCTCGCGGAAGTCGAGGAAGGTCTTGCGGCCGTCGGCCAGCTGCACGGTCATGAAGCCGCCGCCGCCGAGGTTGCCGGCGGCCGGGTACACCACCGCCAGCGCATAGCCGACGGCCACGGCCGCATCAACCGCGTTGCCGCCGCGCTTGAGCACATCGACGCCGACCTTGCTGGCCAGGTGCTGCGCGCTCACGACCATGCCGTGCTCGGCCGCGACCGGCGCCTGCGACGCGGCCTGCGAGGCCCCGGCCGCAGCCAGGGTCAGCGCGGCCGCAACGGCCGCGCGCAAGGTGGGGGTCCACTTGAAATGCTGCATGGAAAAGTCTCCTCTGTGCGTTGGATGAAGAATGAGGGAGGGTGAGTGGTGGGCCTTCAGGCCGTGAGCAATGCTTTGCGCCGCAGGCCCTGCAGCGCCTGCGCGACCTGCTCCTGCGCGAAAGCGTGGAGCGCCGACGGGTCGGTCAGCGGCTGGTCGTCCTTGAGGAAGCGCAGGCGTTCGGCGCGCACCTCGTCGAGCAGGAAAGCGGCCAGCGCCTCGTGCGTGTGCGCCCCGTCGAGCAGCGGCAGCAGGCTGCGCTCGAGCACCGAGAGCGACACCGGCTCGTGCCACTGATTGCAGAGCACGGCCGTCGCTTGCGACGCGGGCACGCCGGCCAGCGCACGGCGCACCGGCGCCAGCACCTGCGGCAGCGCGGACACCGAAGCAGCCGCAGGCACCGGCGTGCGCCGGATGCGCAGCGCGCCCAGAATCAGCAGCTCCTCGAGCATGGCGAGCACGACGGGCTCGACGGCCGTGCGCGGCTCGCCGGTGAGCGTCACCACCGCGGCCAGCAAGGCCTCGGTCGACATCGAACACGGATAGCTCGCGTCGAGTGCCTGCGCCACCGCCTTGTGCGCCGGCAGCCGCAACGTGACCTTCAGGTCGCGCAGCGCGGTGCAGGGCTGCTCGCGGGTGTCGATGGTGAGGGCCTCGCCGCCGTCGACGCGGAAAACGCCGGCGAATTCCAGCGCGCGCAGGCGGGGGACTTCGAGGCGGTAACGGATGTTCGCGGCGTTGCCCTGCTTCACCAGCAGCGTCTGGCGGAAGGTGCGGTTGACGAGGAAGTCGAGGTACTGCTCCATCATCACCTGGCTGCCGCCGCACTCGCGCAGCAGCGGGTCGCGCACCTTCTCGCCGTAGTTCTGCACGAACATGGTCGAGGGCTCGGCGTCGCACAGGTAGGCCAGCCCGCGCGCTTCGGCACGCGCGACGAACTCCTTGAAATAGCAGGGCTCGTTGCAGGGCTCGAGGAACTCGTGCAGCAGGTAGTAGTTGCCGGAGTTGCGCACGATCGGCATCGTCTCTTCGAGCGTCTTGCGCAGCACGCTGTCGGGTCGGGCCGACTGCTCGAGGAACTCGAGCATGCCGCGCGCGTAGGAGAGCTTTTCTTCGGGCGTGTCGCGCGGGCCGCCGCGCAGGATCATCGCGTCGCGCACGATCTCGCGCGCCTTCCAGCCCGGGTACACGTTGTAGCTCAGGTAGGCCACGCCGCCCGGCGCCAGGTTCTCGGCGCACACACGCAGGATGGCGTCCTGCACGGGCCCCGGCACCCAGCTGTAGACGCCGTGGCAGACGATGTAGTCGAACAGGCCGAACGAGGCGTCGATGTCGGCGATGTTGAAGGCCTTGAGCTCGATGTTCGACAGCCCCGCCTGGTCGAGCGCCGCGGCGCCCTGGGCCACCTGCACGCGCGACAGGTCGACCCCGACCGCGTGGGCCTGCGGGTGACGCGCCGCGAACGGAATCAGGTTGCCGCCGGCGGCGCAGCCCAGCTCGAGCACGCGCGCCTTGTGCGGCGGCGGCGCCTCGAGTCCGAACAGGAAGGCCAGGGCTTCCAGGTGCTCCACGGCGGACTGGGGAAACGGGTGCGAGTCGTAGGGCACCGCATCGTAGTAACTGGTGAGCGTGGAAGTCAGAGAGTCCGGCACGAACGTCCTTTGGGGATCGGAAGGGGCTGCAGCAGTGCTCGCAGACTATAGCCCCGTGCCCTCGCAAAAAGAAGCCGGCGCGGGCCGAGCCGCCCTGCCCTGGCCGCAGGCTCATGCGCTTGCACGACCTCTTTAGAATGGCCCGATGAACTGGCGCATCACACTGTTTCCCCTGGCTTTGGTCATTGCCGGCTGCTCGACGCCGCCCAACCAGATCGTTCCCTTCCGCGACGGTGTGCTGCGTGCCATGACCTACACCCAGGCCTCGGACTACTGCAGCGCCAAGAGCCAGGAGCCGAAGTGGCTCGGCAAGGCACCGGCCGAATCCGGCGTGCTGTTCCAGTGCCAGTAAGCCACCTCATCACGCAAGGCTGACGCCCGGCCGCACCGCTCAGGCGTCGATGTCGATGAGCGCCAACCCGCTCTCGCGGTCGCAGGTCTTGCGCAGGTAGCCCGGCGACTCGACCATTTCATGGCGAGGCGTGTTCTTCCGTTCAAGGCGTCATCGGGGGGAGTTCTGCCTGCAGTCCTCGGCGGTGCCCCGGCAGTCGTCCTGGCGCGAGGGCGCGCCGGGGTCGTCCACGCGGGGCTTGTCCTCGCCGGCCCGCTTCGCGTCCGCCGGTGGCTTTTTCACCATGCCGGGGTCGCGGTCGGGCGGCGCGGGCTTCACCAGCCGCGGATGGCCATGGGGCGGCGGCTTCACGAGGAGTTCGGGGTCGGGCCCAGGTTGCGCTTGCGGCTTGACCGGCGGTGGCTTGTCGGCCGACTGCGCGGCAGCCGGCCCGGCGAGGAGCGCCGCGACGCTGATGACCCCGACAGCGAGGCTTCCGGCAAACATCGATTTCGTTGGATTGCGCATGGCGTTCACCCATGGCCCGAAGGTTTCACCGGGGCGTTCCCGGTGGTGTAGGCCTCTTTCGCCAATGGCCGCAAGTCGGCGTCGCAGTGCCTGCGACGCTGGCGCAGCCGCCGGGCGATGGCCGCAGGGATGGCGCGCGCTCAGCCCGCCAGGCTGACGCGCACCACGCACGCCGGCGGCACCAGAATCTCGTCGCAGTTCGGCCCGGCCCCGCCGCGGTCGATCACCACGAAGCTGGCCGGCTGCTGCGTGACCACCAGCGGGTGGTGCCAGACGCCGCGCGCATAGTTCACGCCCTGCCGCCCGTCGGTGACGAAGGCGCGGATGTCTTCCACGCGCACCGTGTCGCCCGCCGGCGCCACCACCACGAGAAAGCGGCTGCCGTCCATCGGCACGAAGGCCTGGCTGCCCAGCGGGTGGCGCTCCAGCATGCCCACCTGCAGCGGCAGCGCGTAGGGCTGCGTCTCGAAGATGTTCACCAGCACGCGGCTGTCGCCGGGGCCCGGGTCCACGCGCGCCAGGTCGTGAAAGCGCGTGGTCATGCCCGCGTTGATCGGCATCGACCGGGCGTGCGCGCTCTCGATGACGTCGCCGAACGCGGCGAAGGCCTCGCGCGTCAGCGGCTGCGCAACGAGCGCGAGCGCCGCGGGCGTGCCCGGCGCCGGGGGCAGGAAGGTGGGGCTGGCAATCGTCAACAGAAACTCCTCGGCTTTTGGTCCAACTGGTATTACCAGTATCCTTGCGATACATCCACTCAGTCAATCTCCCGGCGTCAGGGAAATCGCTAGTGTCCAATGGCGCATGAGGCCTTAAGGTCTCGGTCGCGTTAAATCATACCGGTAATACCAGTTAATCCACCCCATCGACGCCTTCGAGGACCGCCATGTCAACCACCACCCTTCATGCGCCGCTGCAGCCGGCCACCACCTCTGCTGCAGCGGAGAACGCGCTCTACAAGAAAGTGGCATGGCGACTCATGCCGTTCCTGATGCTCTGCTACGTGGCCGCCTACCTGGACCGCGTCAACGTCGGCTTCGCCAAGCTGAACATGCTCAGCGACCTGCAGTTCAGCGAGGCGATGTACGGGCTGGGCGCGGGGCTGTTCTTCATCGGCTACTTCTTCTTCGAGGTGCCGAGCAACCTGCTGATGCACCGCATCGGCGCCAAGGCCACCATCTCGCGGATCATGATCACGTGGAGCCTGATCTCGGCCGCGATGATGTTCGTGACCACGCCCACGCAGTTCTACGTGCTGCGCTTCCTGCTGGGGGCGGCCGAGGCCGGCTTCTACCCGGGGATGATCCTGTACCTCACCTACTGGTTTCCCTCGCACCGGCGCGCCAAGATGGTGGCGGTGTTCATGTGCGCGATCCCGGTGTCGGGCGTGCTGGGCGGACCGCTGTCGGGGCTGATCATGGACGCCATGCACGGCATGGGCGGGCTGCGCGGCTGGCAGTGGCTGTTCCTCATCGAGGCGCTGCCCTCGCTGGTGATCGGCCTGCTGGTCATCGTGTACCTCGACAACAGCATCCAGGCCGCACGCTGGCTCACCGCCGAAGAAAAGGCCGTGCTCGCACGCAACATCGCCGCCGAGAACGCCACCAAGGGCGGCACCAGCCATATGACGCTGCGCGCGCTGTTTGCCGACCGCCGCATCGTGAAGATGGCGCTGATCTGCTTTTGCACGGTGATGGGCCAGTACGGCCTGACCTTCTGGCTGCCCACGCTGGTGCGCCAGTCGGGCGTGTCGGGCGCGCTGAACATCGGGCTGCTCACGGCCATTCCCTTTGCCGTGGCCATCGTCTCGATGCTGCTGGTGAGCCGCAGCTCCGACCGCATGCGCGAACGCCGCTGGCATTTGATCGTGCCCTTCTGCTGCGGCGCGCTGGGCCTCACGCTGAGCGCGATCTTCAGCAACAACGTGTACCTCTCGCTGGCCGCATTGGCCCTGGCCGCGGGCGGCAGCCTGGCGACCTCGCCGCTGTTCTGGAGCCTGCCGACGGCCATCCTGTCGAGCGCGGGCGCAGCAGCCGGCATTGCGCTCATCAACTCCTTCGCCAACCTGGCGGGCTTCGTGAGCCCCTACATGATCGGCCTGATCAAGGACGCCACGAAGAGCACCGACATCGCGTTGTTCGTGCTGGCCGGCGTGCTGCTGTTCGGCGCCTTCCTCACCTGGACGGTGCCGGCCAAGCTGGTCAACAAGTAGGGAAGGCCCCGGGGTGCGGCCACAGTAAGATTTCCAGCTCCCGCCACTGCCGCACTTCGCACCGAAAACCACCCATGCTCGCCTCCCCCGCCGTCGCCGCCACCGCCGCCCGCCTGATCCAGCAGCGGATCGCGGACGGCACCTATGCGGCGGGCGGGCTGCTTCCCTCGCAGCGCGACCTCGCCGAGCAGCTCGGCATCAGCCGCACCTCGCTGCGCGAGGCGCTGTCGACGCTGCAGGGCACGGGCCTGGTCATTCCGCGTCCCGGCAAGGGCATGTACGTGGCCGAGGACGGCGGACAACAGGCGCCGGCCGCCTCCCCGGCCTGGAAGTTCGCCACCTCGCATTCGCTGCAGGACGTGTACCAGCTGCGCTTCGCGGTCGAGAACTTCACCGCGCGGCTGGCCTGCCTGGTCATCGAAGCGGACGACCTGGCGGCGCTGCGTGCCAATGCACAGGCCATGCGCGCATGCATCGACGCCGGCGACTTCACGCAGGCCACGCAGCTCGACTTCGATTTCCACATGCAGATCATCGGCATCGCCGGAAACCAGGCCATCGCCGAGATCCTGCGCAACAGCGCCGAGGTGATGCAGGAGAGCCAGCGCCTGCCCTTCTACAAGCGCGGTGCGCGCCATGCCACCTACGACGAGCACATGGCGATCATCGAGGCGCTCGCGCAAGGCAACCCGGCGCTGGCGCAGCAGGCGATGACGCAGCACATCGTGCAGGCCGCGCAGCGCGCGGGCGTGCACTTTCCGACGGGGCTCGAGGCGGCTTCGGCAGCGACCTGAACCTTCAGGTCCACGTGTCGACGACGATGCGCAGCACCTCGACGCGCTCGGGCAGCTCGATCAGGAACTCCGCATCGCGCGGCAGGTGATGCACCCCATTCGGGTCGCCGCCGGTGAACGCGCTCATCGCGGCCACGTCGGGCCAGTAGGAGGTCGTGACGAACTCGGTCTCGGTGGCGCGGTCTTCCCGGAACAGCTGCACCGCGAGCGCCGTCTTGCGCAGCGGCGGAATGCCTTCAGCCAGCAGGTAGCGTTCGTAGGCCTCCGCGCGGCCCCGCGTGACGCGGCCGCACCAGATGCGCGCGATGGTGGCGACGCTCATACCGGCACGCCTTCGATCGTCCGGGTGGATGCAGACGCCGGCACCGGCAAGTGCCGCCCCAGGAAATCGCGCAGCGGCGGCAGCACCTCGGCCAGGTGCGTCTCGAGCAGCCAGTGGCCCCCGTCGTCGAACGCGTGGAACTGGGCGTCGGGCAAGTCGCGCAGGTAGGCACGGCCGGCCTCGATCGGCATGTAGCCGTCCTGCGGCCCCCAAAGGATCAGCGTGGGCGGGCGGTACGTGCGCAGGTAGTCCTGGTAGCGCGGAAACCACCGCAGGTTGTCCTTCAACCCCTTCATGAGACCGAGCGCAATGGCGCGCCGCGCGGGCGTGTCCATCAACGGCCAGTGAAGGCGCCAGAGATCGGGCGCGAGCCGCGGGGCCACGCGCGAGGACACCTCGCCGATGAACTCGTCCCAAAAGCCTTCTTCGCTCACGGCGCGCTCCAGCACCGCGAGATGGGCCTCGCTCGGATTGTTCCAGTACGCCCGGATCGCCGCGTACTTCGGCCCCAGCGTGTCTTCGTAGATGTCGCCGTTCTGGATGATCAGCGCCGTCACCCGCCCGGCCCGCCGCATCGCATGGCGCAGGCCGATCTGCGAACCGTAGTCGTGCAGGTACAGCGCGTAGCGGCGCAGCGCGAGCGCGGCGGTGAAGCGGTCGAGGAAGTGCGCGTAGCCATCGAAATCGAACACGAAGTTCTCCTCGGGCGTGCCGCTGTAGCCGAAGCCCGGGAAATCGGGCGCCACCACGCGCCAGCGGTCCGCCAGCGCCGGCATCAGCGCACGGTACTGGAACGAAGAACACGGATAGCCGTGCAGCAACAACAGCACCGGGGCCCCCACCGGACCGGCCGCGCGATAGAAGACCTCGACGCCATCGATCTGCACCGTGCGGTGCGTGACGGCGGTCGTGCCGGCCGCGTCGTTCTTTCGGGGGTTCGCATTGGCCATCTCGGCTCCTTGAGACATGCAAAGAAACAGAGGTGTCTTTGTCGCCTCCGGCGCGGGGCCCGCATGTGGGAAAGGGCCGACCCTGGGTGTCGTCCAGGCCGCGCGCGCCCTGCGGCGGGCAGGCTGCAGGGCGACATAGGCAACCTGGCCATCCCGTCGGCCGATCGGCCTTGGCAGCACCGGCCGGACGGTCGCCCCGCGCCCGAACATGAAACTTTGGCTCACTGGCCGTCAAACCGCAGTCCAAAGCTTTCACTGCAGCGCGGTGCGCAGGACAATGGGGCGTTGATGGTGGTCGGGGCGCCGCCTCCGATCCTGTCGGCATCGCACTTTCAGGACTACACACGTCGCGTCATGGAACAACGGCTGGAATGGGCCCTGGCGGCCTGCTCACGCATCCTTCGACCCGTGGTGAAGCTCGCCCTCGCGATGGGGGTCAAGCACCCCCACCTGGAGGAGTTGCTGCGTGACCTGCTGATCGAGGAGGCGCAGCACTCCTGGCGCAGCCAGGGCGTTCCCAAGCCCAACCTGAGCCAGTTGTCGGTCACCACCGGCCTGAACCGCAAGGCCGTGACCGCCAAGGTCCGCTCCACCGTCGACCCCCTGCCCCACACCGAACTGTCGGCCGCGGCCAAGACCTTCACGCTGTGGCTGCAGATGCTGACCGAAGACGCTTCGTTCCGGCGCCTGCCCGTCACCTCGGGCCACACGGCGCCCTCGTTCGAGGCGGTCGCCCGCCTGAGCAGCCGCGGCAACGTCCACCACCGCACCATCCTCGACGAGCTGATCCGGCTGAACATGGTGACCGAAAACGAGGGCATGGCCGAACTCACCGCCGACGGTTTCGTGCCCGTGCAGGACCTTCAATCGATGCTGGCTTTCCTGGGCGACAACGGCCGGGACCACCTGCTGGCGGCCGTCGCCAACACGCTGGGCGAGCAGCCCCGCATGCTCGAGCGCGCGGTGTACGCGCGCGGGCTGTCGCTGAACGATTGCGAACAGATCCACCGCCTGGTGCGCGACCGCTGGTCCGCCCTGCACCACGAGCTCGCGCAGGAAATGGCACAGGCGGTCAGCCGCGCGCCGGCCCGCGCCGAAGGACGAATCCGTGTCGGCATCTACACGTACTACGAGGACGAGGGCACGCCGCCCCCGCCCACGTCCTCTGAAAGCGAGCGCCCCTCATGAGCACGATCCAAACACCCCGCCGCCTCCTGCTGGGCCTGTTCTGCGCCGGCCTCATGGCCCTGTTGATGTCCTGCGGAGGCGGCGGTGGTGCCTCGACCGGGAACCTGGGCCTGGGCACCGGCACCGCGATCGGCGGTGACAGCCCGGGCGGCGCGGGCACGGGCACAGGCGGGGATGGGACCGGGTCCGGCTCGGGCAACGCCGGCACGGGCGGCTCCGGCGACACCGCCAGCAACGGCAACACCGACGGCTCCGGTGTCGGTTCGGGCGGCACCGGCGTGACTGCGGACGCCGCCGGCATCGGCGCCGCGGACGGCCTGGGCAGCATCATCCTGAACGGCCTGCGCTACACCACGGACACGGCCACCATCACCGTCGAGGACGCCACCGAGCTCCAGATCGGCATGAGCGCGCGGGTCGCCGGCAAGGTCGACCCCGACTTCACCCGCGGCATCGCGACGCAGGTCGTGTCGGGGGCCGAACTGCGCGGCGCCGTCTCACGCATCGACGTGGGTGCCGGCAGCTTCGTCGTCATGGGCATCAACGTGACCATCGATGCGGCCACGGTCTGGGCCGACGCGAACGGGCTTGCCAATGTGGCCGACGGCAGCCTCGTCCAGGTGTGGGGCCTGCCCGGCGCGCCGGGCACGCTGCGCGCCACCCGCGTGCAGACCGCGCCCACGCTGACCGCCCCGCTGGTGACGGGCGCCATCCAGAACCTCAACACGACGAACCAGACCTTCACGCTCGGCCAGCTGACGGTCAGCTATGGCGGCGCCAGCTTCGCGGGCATCGACGCCTCGTCGCTGGCCAACGGTGTCATCGTGCGCGCCCGCGGCACGGTCGCGCCGGTCGGCAACGCGTTCACGGCGACCCAGGTGCAGGGCTGGTACGCGATACCGACGAGCAACGGCATCGCACTGCAACTGGCGGGGGACATCACCGACTTCGTCTCGCGCGGCGCCTTCAAGGTGCTGGGCACGCCGGTGGACGCCACCAATGCGCAGATCACGGGTGGCCCCGTCGGTTCGCTCGGCAACGGCGTGAAGGTCGAGGTCGACGGCTTCATGTCCGGCGGGGTGCTGGTCGTCAAGAAGCTGCGCATCCGCCATGTGCCGGGCACGGGCGGGCCGGCCTCGTTCACGCTCATCGGCGCCATCGGCGGCTACCAGTCCCCTGCCAATTTCAGGGTGCAGGGCCAGCCGGTGGACGCCAGCGGACCGGGTACCACCTTCGAGAACGGTACCGCCGCGAACCTGGCCAACGGCCAGCGCGTGACCGTCGTGGGAGACCGGGTCGTCGACGGTGTTCTCATCGCCCAACGGGTGACATTCAACCCCTGACCTGAAGCGGCGGCGCAGCGCCCCGCCGTCCGGTTGCATCGCCCGCCCCTTCTGGCGGCAGGCGAAGCCGGGCTTTCGCACACATCCAGCTCGATATCGCCGCATCGCGGCGGGCCTGCGCGCACGCGGGCCGGATAGCACCTTCGGCCATCTATCTCCAAATCCGTGGCGAAAGTACGAAAAAGGGACTAAAGTGAAAAAATCACATTTCTTACATTGGTGGCTTCCGTGTCTGTTCCCGCGAGTTCAGTGCGACCGTTGCTCCCCGTTGGCATCGCAGGCCCACGCCTGACGGATGCCTCCCTGTGCGGGGCTGCGCATCGGGTGCCTGTTCGTCGCCGGGCCAGCCGGCACCGCTGACACTGCGAGGAGTACCGCATGCCGCTCGTCCTTCTTCTTCGGCTCATGAACAAGCGTTTTCCGGTCATGCTCACGGCGGACGCGGACATCCGGCATGCCTCGGTGCTGGTCGCCACCGGACTCATCGAAGCCGAGTTCCATGTCGACAACTTCGGCTACCAGCGGTACGAAAGCGCCCAGGTCTTCGCCATCACGGAGGAAGGGCACGCGGAGATCGCCACGCTTTGCGGCAACGGCGCTTCGGTGCATGAAGAACGCCCCCAATGGAGCGTGATGCCGCTCGATTACCTGCGCAGGATCGGCAACTCGACCTTTCCCCTGCACACCGAGGACCCGTCGGAGATCAACTCCGTGGCGGTCCTCGAAGCCGCCGGCATGGTGGAGGCCACCCTCCCCCCGATCTGCCGCGCCCGGCAGAAGCTGCGCCAGGCCACCGTCCTGCGGGTCACGCCCCTGGGACGGACGGCGCTGGTGCCACGGCGGGGCTGAATCCGGGTTCGGATCGCACGGCGCGCCCGCCCTGGCGCGCCGGGGATCGGTGCGTCCGGCGCGCACGAACACCGCCCCTCGCGTTCCCCTTGCCCCACACCTCCATGAATCGGGTACCCGTTTGCCGTGCGGCAGCCCCCGGCCGAGGGGAAGCGCCTCGTACAGCGATGAAAAAAGCCTGCCCGCGACACAATTGCAACCAAGCGCAACAGACGTCACAGATCGCCCACAAGGTTCCTTTCGAGTACCAAAGAAGTAATGTGAAACCTTCACATACACCGCGTTATTGGCACGAAGAAATGAACGCCAGGCTGTTACCACCGAACGTCGGCCCCTGCCGTGCATGAAACAGTTCATGCGAAGGATGTCTTGCCATGCGCGCCCCCGTCTCCGCCCCGAGCCTCGACAGCAGCCTGTCGACGGATGCGCTCATGGCCGCCCGCATGCGGCTGGTGCTGTCGATCTCGGCGGTGCTGGCCATGGCGGTCGATGCGGGGCCCACGCGGCAACCGGTGGCCAGCGCGGTCTGGCTGGCCTTTTGCGGATATCTCCTGCACAGCGTGCTGGTGCACGCCTGCACGCAGGGGGGCTGGCGCCATGTCCAGGGCAAGGCGGTCCACTGGTCCGACGTGATGTGGTTCACGCTGATCGTCTTCGTGACGGGCGGCGTGCACAGCCTGTTCTTCCTGTTCTATTTCTTCGCCATCCTGACCTCCTCGTTCCGCTGGGGCTTCGAGGAAGGCGCCCGCGTGACGATCGTCTCGGTCGCGTCGTTCGCCGCCTGCGGGCTCGGCACGAGCACGGGCGACGACGCGCCGCAGCTGCTGATGCGCACGACCTTCCTGCTGGCGCTGGGGCACATGATCGTGCACTGGGGCGGCTCCAAGCTCATCCTGCAGCGGCGCCTGGCCCTGCTGGGTGACATCAGCCAGCTGTCGAACCCGCGCTTCGGCGCAGGCCGCACCATCGCCCGCACGATGGAAAAGACGCTGGCCTTCTTCAAGGCCAGCCATTGCATCCTCATGACGCGGGACACCGCCACCGGCAACTGGACCCTGCGCACGCTGCGCAAGGACGACACCTGCGAGCACGTCGGTGTCGAGACGCTCGGGGGCATCGCAGAGTCGCCGCTGATGGCGCTGGAGCATCCGCACACCGTGCTGAGCAACCGCCTGCCCTGGCCGCTGAACCACTTCTTTGCGCGCAGCCACATGCACGGCCCCGGTGCGATCGGCTGGCGCCCCGAGGGCCGCGACGGCGCCAAGCGCAGTGCCGCGGTGGCCGCCATGCTCGAGGCCCGCGCGTTCATCAGCGCCGCGCTGCCGCTGCGCCTGGGCGAGGGGCGCGTGTTCATCTCGTCGCGCAACGGCCACTTCAGCAAGTCCGACGCGCTGTTCCTCGCGCATCTCATGGAACAGATCTTCCCGGTCATCGAGACCATCGAGGTGCTCGACCGCATGGCCTCGGAAGCGGCCGCGACCGAGCGCCTGAAGATCTCGCTGGACCTGCACGACACGGCCGTGCAGCCCTACATCGGGCTGCGCATGGGCCTGTGTGCCCTGCGCAAGAAGGCCGCCGCGGACAACCCGCTGCTCGAGGACCTGGACAAGCTCGCCGAGGTGGCGAGCGGCGTGATCGCCGACCTGCGGCGCTTCGCGGGCGCGGTCAAGGCCGGCCCGGAAAGTTCGTGCGGCCTCGTGCTGCACCAGCTGTACAGCCAGGCCGCCCGCATCCAGGGGCTCTACGGCATCGAGATCTCGGTGAACGTCGAAGGCCACGTGCGTCTTGACGACCGCATGACCGCGGAGGTCCTGCAGATGGTGGGCGAAGGCCTGAACAACATCTGCAAGCACACGCAGGCCCGCCGCGGCAGCGTGCGCATCGGCTGCCGCAATGGCTGCCTGCACCTGCGCATCGAGAACGAAGGCGGCGAAGAGAACTTCGCGCCCTTCCGGCCACGCTCCCTCAGCGACCGCGCAGCGGCGCTCGGAGGCCGCGCGCAGGTCAGCCGGTGCCGGGGCGGCGGCACCGAGGTGCTGATCGAAATCCCCATCTGAGCCCCCAAAAGCACGACAACAGTCCGAGGAGCCCCTCATGCAAACCGAAGCCCACCCCATCGGCGTCCTGCTGGTGGACGATCACCAGACCATGCTGTGGGGCCTGTCCCGGCTGATCGACGGCGAACAGCCGCGCATGAAGGTCGTCGCCACCGCCAGCTGCTGCGAAGAGGCCGTGGCGCACACGCAGAGCCTGGCCCCCGACGTCATCGTGCTCGACCTCGACCTGGACGGCCATTGCGCCCTGGACATCCTGCCGCAGCTGCTGTCGAACGAGGTCTCGCGCGTGGTCGTGCTGACCGGCGAGCGCGAGCAGCGCACGCTGGACCTCGCGGTGCTGCGCGGCGCGCGCGGCGTGATGCGCAAGGACGCCTCGGCCGAGCAGGTGCTCGATGCGATCGAACGCGTGCACCACGGCGAGCTCTGCCTCGACGCCCCGACCATGGGCCGCGTGCTCTCGGAACTCACCTCGGTGAAGAAGCCGCCGAAAGCCGACCCCGAGTCCGTCAGGCAGGCCAGCCTGACCCAGAAGGAGCGCGACATCGTCCGCACCGTGGTGCACGGCAGCGGCGCCTCCAACAAGACGCTGGCCGGGCAGGCCTTCGTCACCGAGCACACGCTGCGCAACCACCTCACGTCGATCTACCAGAAGCTCGGCGTGACGAACCGGCTCGAGCTGTACATCTACGCCGTCAAGCACCACCTCGACGCCATGGCGCACTGACAGCGCCCTGCCCGCCCCCGTCCTTCGGGACGCCCACTGCGGGCCGCTCAGCGTCGGCTGCCCCTCCGGGACCCGCCATTTCCCCGCTTTTCCGATCCCCGCTTGCTGCGATCAGCTGACGTGCGGGAGCGCACCGGACTGGCAGAGGAGAAAAAGATCCTGCACCGTATTTCGTGCCACCTCAAAGAAATTGAATTTCAATTGAATTGAAAAATCATGATCAAGCGAGAGAATAAATTTCAAAAATGAAAATTGAATAGCAGGGAATTTGGTTAATAGAAGATTTCATTCAATTCAAATATCACCGGAATTTCAATAATCAAATTATTTCCTCGGTTTCAATTGGTTTTTTGAATATTTTATTTCACCAAACACCAAATACCCAATCAGAAATGAATTTCATATTTGATTAATTTCATTATTTTCAAAATTTCCTCGCATAAATAAACCCATTCCACTTTTCAACCAGCATTGCTCACTTGTCGAACAATGCGTCGTTTTTCACGATCCGCCTCAAAAACATAGAAATTAGGTATATCGAACGTCATGGTTCAGGTAGTTCCATTTTGAAACACTCATGTCTTTCCACAAACAGGAGCAAAAGACCCGCGCAACCGTCCCGTCAAGTTCATAGGATTGCACAAGCCTCGGTCCGAATTGAATTTCAATTAAAACTCAAAAAAAACATTCAATTCGGCACTTGCCTTTCATTTTTCTATTGAAAATGTATGAAACCCCAACCTGCTTTGCCGCCGATGGGGAAAGTGGCCCCGGAGCGCTCGACGGACGACCTTTGCGTCTCCCCGCCCACGCTCGCAACGACCGGCCTGCGTCGCTCACGCCAACCGGGGCAGGCACATGCTTGATCACCGGCTCATCAGCTCTGGCGAGAAGGCCTCCGTCGGCGTCTGCGCGCCCGCCGCGAGGCTGTGGCCGGACTTCCTGATCGGCCAGGAGAAATCGCCGGTGCGCGTGCTGCTCGTCGACGACGACGAGTACATGCGCCGGGTGATCGCCCAGGAGTTGCTGTCGGACCTGCGCATCCAGCTCGAAGGCCAGGCCGACAGCGTTCGCGAGGGACGCCGGCTGCTGACCACGCACACCTTCGACGTGCTGATGCTCGAGCTGCAGCTGGGCGACGAGATGGGCTTCGAGCTGATCACCGAAGCACGCCGCCTGCACCGCAGCAGCGAGGTCATCGTGATCTCCTCGCTCGAGGACGATGCCCACGTGCTGCGCGCCTTCGAACTGGGTGCCATGGGGTACCTCCTGAAGAACGCCTGGTTGCAAAGCTTCGCCGATGCCGTGCTGCACGTGGTGAACGGCGGGGCGGCGATCACGCCCCGACTCACGCGGCGCCTGCTGCACCGCCTGGACTACCACCCCCGCGAGCCGGTCGCCGACAAGGCGCCGTCGCCGCCGAGGCCGCCGTCGCGCGACATGACACTGACGCCGCGAGAGAGCGAGGTCCTGCGTTGCGTGGCCTCGGGTTACGTCTCCGCGGAGATCGGCGCCAAGCTCGGCATCACGGGCCAGACCGTCAATGTGCACATCAAGAGCATCTACAAGAAGCTGCATGTGCATTCGCGCGCCCAGGCGGTGAACTTCGCCGTCCACACGGGCCTGATCTGAAGGGCAGCGACCCCATGACCCCGATCGATTGCCCCTTCGCCGCCGGATCGCGCCCTCGCCGCGCACTCGACAAGCGGCCCTTCGTTCAGGCCATGCTTGTCGCGGCCTGGGCCACGCAGGTCATGTGCGCCGACCTGGCGATCGCGACGGAAGCGACGTCGGCGGCCGTTGCGGCGCACGAGAACCCGGATGGCGGCGTTGCGGACGGCGAAGTCGCAAACGAAGCGGCCGTGGCGACGGCCTCTCCCGACGATCCGGCGGCCACCACAGGAAGCGGTGACCCGGATCGCCCCGGCTCCGCCGTCTACAGCCCCTTCGCGAGCCCGCCACACGGCAATGAACGCCCTCCCGCTTTCGCTGCGGCGTCCCAAAAAAGCAATGGCGGCCATGCGGAAATGGCGCTGATCGCCCTGATTTCGGCCGGTGTCGCCGCGGCCGCTGTTTTTTTTTGGCTCTGGCGCGCGTAGTCAGGTTCTCGTCAGTTAATTTGTATGTGAGAAAGTTGCATTCCTGAAGATGGCCTCTCATAATTAGCACCTTCGTTTTCGAAGACAACCAATCGACCACCGGTTGCCGTCCGCTTACAAGCGGCAACGACTTTCGGCGCGCCGACCTAGATTCTTTTTGACAGGATCCATGGTGGGGGTATCGCATGAACAAGTGTCGAATCAAGGTCCGCATGAAATGCGGGCTTCATCTCCATGCCGGCATCGCGCCTGACCGGCATCGCGCAATGGATATTCGCTGCACCGCCCCGCTGCGGTGCCTGAGCGGCCGACGACGACCCTAGCCGCTCCCCAGGCGTGACCGCCACCGGGTCACGCGCTGCATCACTTCCTCGAAAAACCCGCGGCTGGCAATTCCAGGCGTGCGGTCACTCCTGAGCCACGCTACATGAGCCATTTCGCCATGTAGGCGGGACCGGGGCTGCATTGAAAGTCGTTCGTCTTGAGGAGAATAGAAATGGCCACGCTGATCAGGTCCGATCTCGAATTCATTCTTCAACAAATTCTCATTGCGGAAGCACAAGCAGCGGGAGCGGACCCCGCCAGCCTGGTCCCGAACGCCTTTGCGCCCTTCGGCCTCAGGACGGTCGACGGGTCGTACAACAACCTGATGCCGGGCCAGAGCGAGTTCGGTGCCGCAGACAACCCGTTTCCGCAGCTGGTGCCGCAGACCTACAGCAACGAGCAGGACGACGCCTTCGCAGGGATCACCAACACGGACTACGGCAGCGCCGGGAACGTGGTCGATGCCGACCCGCGGCTGATCAGCAACCTGGTCGCCGACATGACCAGCAACAACCCCGCGGCGGTGAGCGCCTTCGTGGCCGCGGGCCTCGGAACGCTCGACGCAGCCGGCGTCCTGTACGACCTCCAGGGCGTCGTCATTCCCCCCGGCACGCTGCTGGAGATTCCGAACACCAGCCCCGACGAAGGCCTCTCGGCGCCCTTCAATTCATGGTTCACCTTCTTCGGCCAGTTCTTCGACCACGGCCTCGACCTGGTCAACAAGAGCAGCACCGAGATGATCTTCATGCCGCTGCAGCCGGACGATCCGCTGTTCAGTACGGCCCCCGGCGCCCCCAATTTCATGATCCTGTCGCGCGCCACGCGCGATGCGAACGGCGACCAGACCAACCAGACCACGCCCTTCGTCGACCAGAACCAGACCTACACCTCGCACCCCTCGCACCAGGTGTTCCTGCGCGAGTACGTGCTCGACGCCAACGGCCGTCCGGTGGCCACGGGCAGCCTGCTCGATGGCGCCGACGGCGGCCTTGCCAACTGGGCCCAGGTCAAGGCGCAGGCGCTGATGCTCGGCATCCAGCTCGACGACGCCGATGTGCTGGACCTGCCGCTCCTGGCGACGGACCAGTTCGGCAAGTTCATCCCCGATCCCGTGACCGGCTTCGCGCAGATCGTGCTGCGCGCCGCCGACGTCGGCGGGCCGCTGGACCCGGACGGCAACGGGCTCGCCTCGGGCACGCCCGGCGCGCCCATCGATGCCAGCGTGGGCGTTCGCACCGGCCATGCTTTCCTGAACGACATCGCGCATGCCGCGGCGCCCGTGTTCGTGGGCGGCGTGCTGGCGCCCGACAGCGACTCGGCCGTCGGCCTCTCGGAACCCGGCACCTATGACAACGAGCTGCTGGACCGCCACTTCATCACCGGCGACGGCCGCGGCAACGAGAACATCGCCCTGACCTCCGTCCACCACGTCTTCCACTCCGAGCACAACCGGCAGGCCGAAGAGATCAAGGCCACCGTCCTGGCCACGGGCGACGCTGCGTTCATCGCCTCATGGCAGCTGCCCGACGGCTCATGGAACGGCGAGCGCATCTTCCAGGCCGCGCGCTTCGCGACGGAGATGCAGTACCAGCACCTGGTGTTCGAAGAGTTCGCGCGCAAGATGCAGCCGGCCGTCGACGAGTTCCTGGCCGAAACCAACTACCAGACGACGATCAATCCGGCGATCGTCGCCGAGTTCGCACACGCGGTCTTCCGCGTCGGCCACACGATGCTGACCGAGACCGTGGACCGGCTGGACCCCAATTTCCTGTCGAGCGATCTCGCGCTGGTCGATGCCTTCCTCAACCCGATCGGGTTCAACAACGACGGCGCACTGACGCCGGAGCAGGCGGCCGGCGCCATCGTGCGCGGCATGACCCGGCAGGTGGGCAACGAGATCGACGAGTTCGTCACCGACGCAGTGCGCAACCAGCTCCTGGGCCTGCCGCTGGACCTCGCCGCCATCAACATCGCACGCGGCCGGGACACCGGCATTCCCACGCTCAACGAAGCGCGCCGGGAGTTCTACACCTCGACCGCGGACCCGCAGCTCAAGCCCTATACGAGCTGGGTCGACCTCACGCAGCACCTCAAGCATGAAGCCTCCGTCATCAACTTCATTGCGGCGTACGGCACGCATGGCGCGCTGACCGCCGCGGACGTCGACACGATGGCCGAGAAGCGGGCCGTGGCGGCCGCACTCGTCTTCGGCGGCACCGTGGTTCTCAACGCCGGCACGGCCGCGGAGCGCAGCTTCGTTGCAGACGAAGCAGACAGGCTCGCCTTCCTGAACAGCACGGGCATCTACGCGATGGTCGGCGGTGTCACCACCACGGGCGTGGACGACATCGACCTGTGGATCGGCGGCCTGGCCGAAGAGCAGATGCCCTTCGGCGGCCTGCTGGGCTCGACCTTCAACTTCGTCTTCGAGTCGCAGATGGAGGCGCTGCAGAACGGCGACCGCTTCTACTACCTCTCGCGCCTGGCCGGCCTCAACTTCCTCACCGAACTGGAGAACAACACCTTCGCCAAGCTGGTGATGCTCAACACCGACGCCACGCACCTGCCGGCCGACATCTTCTCGACCCCGGGCCTGATCCTCGAAGTCGACCCGCTGCGCCAGTTCACCGGCATCGGCGTGGACGGCCACGGCGACCCGACCGAAGGCGGCACCGAACTCACCCCGCTGGTGATCCGTGACGATCCCACGACCGCGGCCGTGGAGACCACCTACCTGCGCTACACGGGCGACGAACACGTCGTGCTCGGCGGCACCGCCGGCAACGACACCCTGATCGCCAGCATCGGCGACGACACCATCTACGGCGACGGCGGCAACGACCGCATCGAGTCCGGCGACGGCAACGACCAGGTCGAGGGCGGCGCGGGCGACGACATCATCACGGACCGCGGCGGCGACGACGTGCTCAAGGGCAACGAGGGCAACGACGTCATCCACGGCGGCAACGGCGCGAACCTCATCATCGGCGGGGACGGCAGCGACTTCATCATCACCGGCGAGGACGTTTCCGAAGTCTTTGCCGGCCAGGGCAACGACTTCGTCCTGGGCAGCAAGGGCAACCTGCCGACATTCGGCAACGAGGGCCACGACTGGATCGAGCTGGGAACCCAGGACGGCACCACGGGCGACAGCTTCGACCCGCTCGTGCAAGACAGCGTCATCGGCAACGACGTCCTGATCTCCGGCGGCGGTTTCGACGAGCTGATCGGCGAAGGCGGCGACGACATCTTCACCGGCTCCGACGGCGAAGACCACTTCGACGGCGGCTCCGGCTTCGACTGGGCCAGCTACAAGTTCGACAAGTACGGCGTGACCGCCGACATGATCGTCAACGACTTCGTGGTGCCCCCGGTGGTCAACTCGAACGCCGCGATGATGGACCGCTTCGCCTTCACCGAAGGCCTGTCGGGATCGGCTTTCGCCGACTTCCTGCGCGGCGACGATGCCGACGCCGTCGAGATCCTGCAGGCCGGCTGGACCGGCAGCGTGCTCACCAACATCGCGCTCATCGACGGCCTGCAAGGCCTCTTGCCCGCGGGCATGACCTCGTTCGGCGAGGGCAACATCATCCTGGGCGGCGACGGCAGCGACCTCATCGAGGGCCGCGGCGGCAACGACATCATCGACGGCGACGCCTGGCTCAACGTGCGCATCGCCGTCTCGGGCGTGCCCGGCCTCACCAGCGTCGACAGCCTGAAGGAGCTGGTGCCGCGCATGCTCTCGGGCGAGATCAACCCGGGCCAGCTCAGCATCGTGCGCGAGATCCTGATGTCCGACAGCGCCGACTACGACACCGCGATGTTCTCCGGGCTGCGCGCCAACTACACCGTCACCACCGGCGCCGACGGCCGCACCACCGTCACCGACAACGTCGGCACCGACGGCACCGACATCCTGCGCAACATCGAGCGGCTGCAGTTCTCCGACGCCGTCCAGCTGCTGTCCGGCAGCAACAACGCACCGGGCGGCTCGGTCACGATCAGCGACGACACGCCGCAGATCAACCAGCTCCTGAGCGTGTCGGCCGCCCTCACCGATGCGGACAATCCTGGCGGCACCGTCACCGGGCCGATCAGCTACACGTGGCAGTACGAGGCCGACCCGACGCGCGCGCCGGGCGTGTTCCGCGACATCATCGACCTGGGCGGCGGCCAGCCCGCCACGGTGAACGGCACGACCTTCCGGGTCACCGCGCCCTTCGACGGCCTGGCCATCCGGGTGCGGGCCGTCTACCGCGATGCCGACGGCGTGCTGGAAACCGTGTACTCCGCGCCCACCGCGGCGGTCACCGGCGTGGCGGCCGTCGTGCCGCCGGCGCCGCCGCCCTCCTCCGCGCTGGTCGACAGCGCGGGCGTGCGCTTCCTGCAGTCCGACCTGCAGTTCATCCTGGAGCAGATCAAGATCTCGGAGCGGCACGCGAACGGCGAGGCGCTGACCGACATCCTGGACAACGCGCGCGCGCCGCTCGGCCTGCGCACGGTGGACGGCTCCTACAACAACCTGGTGCAGGGCCAGTCCGGCTTTGGCGCCGCGGACCAGGTGTTCCCGCGCCTGGTCGATCCGGTGTTCCGCAACGACCAGGACGGTGACAGCATCAACCTCGGCCCGGGGGGCACGCTCACCAACACGGACTACGGCCCCAGCGGCAATGTGGTGGACGCCGACCCGCGCATCATCAGCAACCTGATCGTCGACATGACGAGCAACAACCCGGCGGCGGTGAGCGCATTCGTCGACGCGGGCCTGGGCACGCTGGTGGACGGTGTCCTGTACGACCTGGACGGCGTGGCGATTCCCGTCGGCACCCTGCTGGTCATTCCGAACACCGCGCCGGACGAAGGCCTGTCGGCGCCGTTCAACGCCTTCATGACCTTCTTCGGCCAGTTCTTCGACCACGGCCTGGACCTCGTGGCCAAGGGCGGCAACGGCACCATCTTCGTCCCGCTGCAGCCCGACGATCCGCTCTATGTGTCGGGCAGCAACAGCAACTTCCTGGTGCTGACGCGCGCCACCCAGGTTGCCGGACCCGGCGCCGACGGCGTCATGGGCACCGCGGACGACACCACGCACGAGGCCACGAACCTCACGACGCCGTTCATCGACCAGAACCAGACCTACACGTCGCACCCGTCGCACCAGGTCTTCCTGCGCGCCTATGAGCTCAACGCCGACGGCAAGCCGGTCGCCACCGGGCGGCTGATCACCAACCGCGACCTCGGTGCCGACGGCCTCTTCGGCACGGCCGACGACGTCGAACTCGGCGGCATGGCCACCTGGGCGGTGGTCAAGGCGCAGGCGCGCGACCTGCTGGGCATCGCGCTGGACAATGCCGACGCGCTCAACCTGCCGCTGCTGGCGGCCGACGAGTACGGCAACTTCATTCCCGACCCGGTGACCGGCTTCGCGCAGATCGTGCTGCAGGCCGGCGGCACGCTGGCCTCGGGATTGCCGGGCGCGCCGATCGATGCAAGCCTGGCCGTGCGCACGGGCCACGTGTTCCTGGCCGACATCGCCCACACCGCCAACCCGGTGAACAGCCAGGGCGTCGCGCTGACGGCCGATGCCGACGACCAGATCGGCGGCACACCGGCCGCGGGCTTCTACGACGACGAACTGCTCGACGCGCATTACATCGCCGGCGACGGCCGGGTCAACGAAAACATCGCGCTGACCAGCATTCACCATGTGTTCCACGCCGAGCACAACCGGCTGGTCGAACACACCAAGGCGGTGATCATGGCTTCGGGCGACGCGGCCTTCATTGCCGAATGGCACTTGCCCGATGGCTCGTGGGACGGCGAGCGCCTGTTCCAGGCGGCCCGCTTCGGCACCGAGATGCAGTACCAGCACCTGGTGTTCGAGGAGTTCGCGCGCAAGGTGCAGCCGCAGATCGACATCTTCTTTGCCGCCACCCAGGTCTACGACACCGAGATCGATCCATCGATCGTCGCCGAGTTCGCCCACACCGTGTACCGCTTCGGCCACTCGATGCTGACGGAGACGGTGGACCGCTTCGACGTCGACTTCAACGTGATCGGCGGCACGGCCGACCCCACCCAGCAGCTCGGGCTGATCGAGGCCTTCCTCAATCCGCTCGCGTTCGCAGCCAGCGGCATCACGGCGGATGAAGCGGCCGGCGCGCTCGCGCGCGGCCTCACGCGGCAACAGGGCAACGAGATCGACGAGTTCGTGACCGAGGCCCTGCGCAACAACCTGCTCGGCCTGCCGCTCGACCTGGCGACGATCAACATCGTGCGCGGGCGCGACACCGGCGTGCCGACACTCAACGCCGCGCGGCGCGACTTCTACAGCGTGACCGGCGACAGCCAGCTCAAGCCCTACGCGAACTGGGTCGACTTCATGCAGCACATCAAGCATGAGGCCTCGGTGGTCAACTTCATTGCGGCCTACGGCGTGCACGCCAGCCTGGCCGCCGCCGACACCCTGATCGAGAAGCGCGCGGCGGCGGTGGCACTGGTCTACGGCGGCATCGGTGCGCCGGAGGACCGGCTCGACTTCCTGTACGGACGCAATGCCTACGCGGACGAGGCCGGCATCACGACCACCGGCGTCGACGACATCGACCTGTGGATCGGCGGCCTGGCCGAAAAGCAGATGCCGTTCGGCGGCCTGCTGGGCTCGACCTTCAATTTCGTCTTCGAGGAGCAGATGGAGAAGCTGCAGGACGGCGACCGCTTCTACTACCTGGAGCGCACGCAGGGCCTGAACTTCCTCACCGAGCTGGAGAACAACTCCTTCGCCCGGCTGGTGATGGCCAACACCGATGTCGAGCACCTGCCTGGCGACATCTTCACGACGCCGGGGTTCACGCTGGAGGTGGACCCGTCCCGGCAGTTCACGGGCCTGGGGCTCGACGGGCGCGACGATCCGACGGCCGAGGGGAGCCTGACGCCACTGGTGCTGCGCAACAACCCCGGCACCGAAGCGGCCGATCCGAACTACCTGCAGTACAGCGGTGAGGACCACGTCGTTCTGGGCGGTACCGCAGGCAACGACACCATCATTTCCAGCATCGGCGACGACACGCTCTGGGGCGACGCCGGCAATGACCGGCTCGAAGGCGGGGACGGCAACGACTTCGTCTTCGGCGGGGCCGGCGACGACATCATGACGGACCTGGGTGGCGACGACAACATGCAGGGCGGCGACGGCAACGACGCCATCCACGGCGGCAACGGCATCAACCTGATCCTGGGCGGCCACGGCAACGACTTCATCGTCACCGGTGAAGACCCGTCCGAGGCGTTCGGCGGCACGGGCAACGACTTCATCCTCGGCGCCCGCGGCAACGAGTTCGTGTTCGGCAACGAAGGCGACGACTGGATCGAGAAAGGCATGGCCGACGGCAGCGCCGGCGAGAACTTCGACGCCTTCGCCCGCGACCAGGTGGTGGGCCACGACGTCTTCATCGGCAATTCGATCTCCGACCGGATGGACGGCGAAGGCGGCGACGACATCATGTTCGGCAACGGCGGCCAGGTGGACCGCTACGAAGGCGGCTCCGGCTTCGACTGGGCCGGGTTCAAGGACGACGCCTTCGGCGTCACGGCCGACCTGTTCCTTCGTGCCTTCGACGAGACGCCCGTGCCGATCTCGAACGCGACCGTGCTGGCGCGGTTCACTTCGGTCGAGGGCATGTCGGGCTCGGCGCACGCCGACGTCCTGCGCGGCGACGACAACGATGCGGCCGCGATGGCGCTGTCGGGCACCACCGGCAGCGTGCTGACCCACATCGAACTCATCGACGGCCTGCAGGAGCTTCTGGACCAGGTGCTCGGTGTCGGCATGGAGATGGACGGGCCGGTGACTTCGTTCGCCGGCAACATCATCCTGGGCGGCGGCGGCAGCGACCTGCTGGAGGGCCGCGGCGGCAACGACATCATCGACGGCGATGCCTGGCTGAACGTGCGCATCAGCGTGCGGGAGAACGCCGACGGAACGGGCGCCGAGATCGCGAGCTATGACACCATGACCGACCTCGAGCTGCAGGGGCGCGTCTTCGACGGCACCTACAACCCGGGTCAACTCACCATTGCCCGCGAGATCCTGATGTCGGATGCGCCGGACTTCGACACGGCCGTCTTCTCGGACGTCTTCGGCAACTACGAGATCACCTTCCTCGAAAACGATGTCTGGCGCATCAGCCATGTGGTGGACGGCGTGGCCGGCGCCGACGGCATCGACGTGGTGCGCAACATCGAGCGCCTGCAGTTCTCCGATGGCGCGGCGTTCATTGCGGAAGAAGGCTTCAACCTCGATCCCGAAGGCCAGCTGACCCTCAGCGACACCACGCCCACCCTGGGCGCGACCCTCACCGTGTCGGCCCTGGGCGTGACCGATCCGGACAACGTCAGCGCGACCAACCCCGACGGTGCGATCACCGGCCCCATCGCCTACTTCTGGCAGGCCGAGGTCCGCCCCGGCATCTTCGAGGACATCCTGATCGAGAACGCCGGCGGCGAAGTGGCCCGGGCCACGGGCACGAGCTTCACGCCGCGGACCTTCGAGCTCGGCCTGGCGCTGCGCGTGCGGGCGGTCTACAAGGATGCCAACGACGTGCTGGAGAACGTGTACTCCGCCACGACCGCGCCGCTGGCCCTCAACACCGCGGCCACCGGGCAGCCGACGATCAGCGACACCACGCCGACCGAAGGCCAGCTGCTGACGGCATCGACCCTCGGCATCAGCGACGTGGACGGGCTGACGGGTGCCGTCTTCAGCTACCAGTGGGAACAGGCCGTCAACACGGGCGTCGGCGGCGGCGCCGCCGGGTTCACGCCCATCGCGGGCGCCACCCTGGCGACCTTCACGCCGGGCGCCGACCAGGTCAACCGCGAACTGCGCCTGACGGTGAGCTTCACGGACGATGCGGGCGCGCTCGAGACGGTGCGCTCCGCGGCCACCGTGGTCACGGGCGACTTCATCGCGGCCAACAACGCCGCCCAGGTCCTCACGGGCACTGAAGGCCAGGACGTGATCTTCGGCGGCGGCGGCGCGGATGCCATCAACGGCCTCGGCCAGGACGACCTCATCGACGGCGGCGCGGGCAGCGACAGCATCGCCGGCGGCGCCGGCAACGACACCATCAACTACACGATGGGCGAAGGCACGGACACCGTCGACGGCGGCGCGGGGCTGGACACCCTGAACGTCATCGGAACGGCGGCGGCCGACGCGCTCGCGGTGAGCTACAACGGCACCGCGCTCACGGTGGTGGCCGGCGGCACGGTGAGCAATGTCGAGTCGGTCACGGCCGACCTGCTGGCCGGCGTGGACACGCTGACCTACACCAGCGCCGCCGCCATCTCGGTGAACCTCACGGCCGGAACGGCCTCGGGCTTCACCTCGATCGCCGGCATCGAGAACGTGACGACAGGCGGTGGCGCCGACGTGCTCGTGGGCAATGCGCTGGCCAACGTGCTCAACGGCGGCGGCGGCGACGACCGCTTCGTCGCGACGGTGAACGACGGCAACGACAGCTACACCGGCGGCGGCGGCACCGATACGCTGGACCTGTCCGCGGTTTCCGCGGGCGTGACGATCACCCCGACGACCGCCACGGGCGCGCAGACGGGCACCGATGCGCTGTCTTCCATCGAGAACTTCATCGGCAGCCAGGGCGCTGACAGCATCGTCGTCAACGGCGGTGCGAACGTGATCGACGGCCAGGGCGGCAACGACGTCATCGACGCCGGCGGCGGCAACGACACCGTGACGGGTGGCGAGGGCAACGACACGCTCACCGGCGGCGCCGGCAACGACACGGTCAGCGGCGGCGCGGGAGACGACCTCTTCCACTACCTCGTCGGCGACGGCGCGGACACGATCAACGGCGGCGCGGGTGCCAACGACCGGCTGACCATCGCCGGCACGGCGCTGGGCCAGACGCTCGCGGTGGTGCTGACGGGAACGGCGATCGCGTCCCTGGCGGGCGGCACCGTCACCGACGTCGAGGCGGTCACGGCCGACCTCCAGGGCGGCGTCGACACCCTGAGCTACGGTGCCACGACCACGGCCGTCACCGTGAACCTGGCCACCGGCACGGCCACGGGCTTCGAATCGGTGGCGAACATCGAGAACGTGACCGGTGGCGCCGGCAACGACACGCTGACCGGCAACACCGGTGCCAACGCGCTGAACGGCGGCGGCGGCAACGACCGCTTCGTCGCGACGATCGGCGACGGCAACGACAGCTATGTCGGCGGGGCCGGCGTGGACACCTACGACCTGTCGGCCACCACGGCCGGCGCGACGGTGACGGTCAACCTCGCCACGAGCGCGCAGATCGGCACCGACACGCTCAACACGATGGAGAACATCATCGGCAGCCAGGGCAACGACATCATCGTCGTCAACGGCGGCGCGAATTTCATCGACGGCCAGGGCGGCAACGACACCATCAGCGCCGGTGCCGGTGCCGACATCGTGCTGGGTGGCTCGGGCAACGACACCATCAACGGCCAGGCGGGCGACGACAGGCTCACCGGCGGGCTGGACAGCGACACGGTGGACGGCGATGCGGGCGACGACACCCTCATCGCCACGGTGGGCGACGGCAACGACAGCTACGCCGGCGGCGCCGGCAACGACACCTACGACCTGTCCGCCACCTCGGCCGGTGCGACGGTCACGCCGACCTCCGCCACCAGCGCCGAGACCGGCACCGACACGCTGAGCTCGGTGGAGAACGTGATCGGCAGCCAGGGCAACGACAACATCAGCTTCGCGCCCGTGGCGCTCCTGAATGCCGCG
This sequence comes from Variovorax sp. GW531-E2, assembly GCF_059423125.1. Lineage (NCBI taxonomy): Bacteria > Pseudomonadati > Pseudomonadota > Betaproteobacteria > Burkholderiales > Comamonadaceae > Variovorax > Variovorax sp. GW531-E2. Next base: position 121,729 of record NZ_JBWKXQ010000005.1, read on the forward strand.
AACGTGGTGGATGGCGGTGGCGGCAACGACACCCTCAGCACCGGGGCGGGCGCGGACCGGCTGACCGGCGGCACGGGCAACGACACCATGGACGGCGGAACGGGAGACGACGTCTTCGTGTTCGCGCCGGGGTTCGGCAACGACACGATCCTCGGCTTCGATGCCAGCGGGAACCTGCTCAACGGGCAGGACCGGCTGAACATCTCCGCGATGGGGATCAACGCCGGCAACTTTGCCGCCAACGTGTCCATCACCGACCTGGGCGCCGACACGCTGGTCGAGTTCGACGGCCTGGAAAGCATCCTGCTGATGGGCGTGAACGGGGTGGGAACGAACACCATCACGCAGGCCGATTTCGTGCTGTCGACATGAGCACCGCCAACGTTTCAACGACCTTGACCACGGAGAACGACATGGACGAGAAAAACAACGCAAGCCCGCAGCAGGCCCCTCGTTCCATCTCCGACCCGCGCGAGGTGGCGACGTTGATCATGTCGCGCATCGGCATGGTCAACGCGAAGAAGGACGAGCTGAGCGTCGCCATCCAGGGCCTGTGCGACGCGACCCAACAACTGTCGCGCGCCTACTCGGCGCAGATGGTGACCATCGACCGGCTGGTGCGGCGGGTGAAGTCGCTGGAAGCCGCGGCGCAGGCCGCGGCCCAGGACCCGCAGGTCAACTGAGCAACGCCCCACAGAACCACAGGAGACGCACATGAAAACCCTGTGGATGGAACTGCGACCGCTGCTGCTGTACATCGCGGCGTTCTCCTTCTTCATCAACCTGCTGTTCCTGGTGCCCGCGTTCTTCACCCTGCAGGTGTTCGACCGGGTCATCTCGACCAGCAGCCATGAAACGCTGCTGGTGCTGCTCGCCGGGACCGGCGTGGCGCTGCTGATCCTGCTCCTGCTGGACTACGTGCGGACGCGGCTGCAGAACGTGGTGGGGATCATGGTGGACGAGCGGCTGTCCCCGCCGGTGGTCTGCGCCATCGTGGAGCGCGCCGCCCGCACGCCGACCGGCATGCGCACGGAAGGCATCCGCGATGTGGCCGCGCTGCGCGCCGTGTTTTCCGCCAACGGGCTGATCGCGGTGTTCGATGCGCCGTGGGTGTTCGTGTACGTGTTCGTGATCTGGATGTTCCACCCCGCGCTCGGCCTGGGCGCGGCGTTTTCCGCGGTCCTCATGCTGGGCCTGGCCTGGCTCAACGACCGCATCAGCCGCAAGTCGCTGGAGAACCTGCAGAACGAAGGACGCCGCGCGGCGCAATACGTCGAGAGTTCGCTGCGCAACGCCGAAGTGCTGCAGGCCCTGGGAATGACCAAGCGCCTGCTGGTGCGCTGGAGGGCCTTGCAGGACCAGATCGCCGCCATGCAGACCAGCGCCAGCCGCAGCACCGTGGCGTTCACCGCCGGGACCAAGGCCGCGCGCCAGGCCATCCAGATTCTCATGCTGGCCCTGGGCGCATACCTGGTGCTGAGCCAGCAGGCTTCCGCCGGCGTGATGATCGCCACCAGCATCCTGCTGGGCCGCGCGGTGCAGCCGGTAGAGCAGCTCGTGGGCAGCTGGCGCACGCTGATCGAGGCGCGGGCGGCTTACGGGCGCCTGCAGGAACTGTCGAAGGACTTCGAGCGCACCGAGCCGCATGTCGCCATGCCGCGCCCCGAAGGACGCCTGAGCGCGGAGAACATCTCGTACCGCGCGGCCGGCTCGGACACCCTGGTGCTCTCGAACATCGTCTTCGCGCTGGCGCCGGGCGAGGCCCTGGCCATCGTCGGCCCGAGCGCGGCCGGCAAGTCGACCCTCGCGCGCGTGCTCACGGGCGTGTGGCGCCCCAGCAGCGGCAAGGTCCGCCTCGACGGTGCCGACGTGTCGTACTGGCCGCGCGAAGAACTGGGCCCCTACATCGGCTACGTGCCCCAGGACGTCGAGCTCTTCGACGGCAGCGTGGCGGACAACATCGCGCGCCTGGACAAGGTGGACTCCGAAGCGGTGGTTGCCGCCGCCGTGCGCGCCAATGCGCACGACATGATCCTGACCCTCCCGAAGGGCTACGACACGCCGGTGGGCGAACACGGCTCGCGGTTGTCTCCGGGCCAGCGCCAGCGCATCGCGCTCGCCCGCGCGCTGTACGGCAGCCCGCAGCTGGTGATCCTGGACGAGCCGAACTCCAACCTGGACGGCGCAGGAGAAGTCGCACTCGCCCAGGCGATGAGCGGCCTGCGCCAGGCGGGCGTGACCTCGGTCGTCGTCACCCACCGCCCGTCGCTGATCGCCCACGTGGACAAGATCCTGGTGCTCGCCGCGGGCCGCATCCAGCAGTTCGGCCCGGCGAGCGAGGTGATGCGCGACATGCAGCGCCAGGCCCAGGCGATCGTGGACCAGAAGGCCGCCTGAGCGCCGCGCCGCCGTTGCGAACAAGGACCCCGCACCATGAGCACCGCCACACTCCCGATGCCTCCCGTTGCCGCCCCACGCAGCAGCCGGGAACATGCACGACGCCTCGCGCGAAGCGGATGCTGGGTCATCCTCGGCGCGATCCTGCCTCTGGGCCTGTGGATGGGCCTCGCCCCGCTCTCGATGGCGGTGGTGGCCCCCGCGTTCGTCAAGGTGGACCTCAACCGCCGTCCGGTGCAGCACCTGGAAGGCGGCACCGTGCGCGAAGTCATGGTGCGCGACGGCCAGCATGTGAACGCCGGCGATCCGATCCTGGTCCTGGGCGACGTGCGCGTGGACGCCGACCGCAACCGCCTGAGCTATCGCGTCCATCTGGAGCGTGCCATGCTGGTGCGCCTGGAGGCCGAGCAGTCCGTCGCCAAGACGCTCGCCTTCCCCGAAGACCTGCTGCGCGCGGCCCGGCAGGACGATCGCATCGGCCAGGCCCTGCTCAAGGAGACGGCGCTGTTCCAGGCCCAGCGCCATTCGCTGGACAGCGCGGCCTCGCTCATGAGAACGCAGCGCGATCGCGTGCAGCAGGAAATCGTCGCCGTGCACGCGCAGATCGCGCAGGCGCAGAACTCGCTCGCCCTGCAGCGGCAGGACCTGGAGGCCAACCGCGGCCTGATCCAGGAAGGCTTCATTTCGTCGAGCCGGATCTCCCAGCTCGAATCGGTGGTGATGGAGTACGCGGCCAAGCTCGAAGAGCGGCGCACGGAACTGGCGCGCGCCGCCCAGCGCCTGGTGGAGATCGACCTGAAGATCCAGTCGATCCGCAACGACTACGTGAAGGCCGCGAGCGACCAGCTCAAGGCCACCACCCAGCGCCTGGGCGAGATCGAGCAGGAGCAGCGCAAGTCGAACGACGCGGCGCAGCGGCAGGTCGTCGTGGCCCCGGCCAGCGGCGAAGTGATCGACCTGAAGTTCACCTCGCCCGGCGCGGTGGTCGGGCCCGGAGAAGCGATCGCGGACATCGTGCCCAGCGATGCCCAGCTGATGATCGAGGCGCGCATCCGTCCGGAAGATATCAGCAACGTGCACCTCAACCAGCGCGCGCGGGTGAAGTTCACCGCCTTCAAGTACCGCAACACCTCGATGGTCACGGGCAAGGTGACCTATGTCGCCGGCGACCGGTTGATCGAGCGCCAGACCAACCTGCCCTACTACAGCGTGATGATCCTGGCCGACGCCGAGTCGCTCAGGGCCATCGGCGACTTCAAGCTCCAGGCGGGCATGCCCGCCGAGGTCTACATCGCGGGCGTCTCGCAGACCGCGCTGCAGTACGTCATCGAGCCCATCACCTCCACCATCCGCCGATCGGGACGGCAGATGTAGCGGGGCTGTTCTCTGTCAACGAGGGGAATACATCATGCGCAAGGATTCCAACCACCACGACCCCGTGACGCCTGTCGCCCACAGCAAGAGACGCACGTTCCTGAAGGCCTCGCTGGCAGCCACGGCCGCCCCCCTGGTCCTGACACCGGGCAAGACCCGCGCACAACCCACGCCCCTGCCGCCCAGCCCGCCGACGACGCCGTGGGTCGAGGACCTGCCCAACCAGGTCACGCCGCTCACACCGCTGGCCACGCTGACTCCGGCCCCGACCCTCAACGCGAACATCGCAGGCGGCGAGTGCGGTCGTGCACCGCACCAGCGCTACGCGGAACTGACCGTGCCCGGCAAGGCCGGCACGCCGCTGCTGTACCAGCTGACGGCCAAGGAGAACCCGGCCTGGCTGTTCAACGGCAACAACCCCTACTACCCCCCGCAGCCCATCTGGGGCTACGAAGGCAACACGCCGGGAGTGACCACGCCGGGCCCCACGATCCACGCGCGCTACGGGCAGTCGGTCATCTGCCGCATCCGCAACCAGCTGCCGCAGAACCACACGGGATTCGGCTCGCCCGAGATCAGCACGCACCTGCACAACATGCACACGCCGTCGGAGAGCGACGGCTTCGCGAGCGACTTCTACAGCGCCGTCCAGGGCGGCGTGACGCTGACCGCGCCGGGGACCTTCAACGACCACTTCTACCCCAACCTCTACGCCGGCTTCGACGAGTTCGGCGGCCTCGGCGACTCGCGCGAAGCCCTGGGCTCGCTCTTCTATCACGACCACACGGAAGGCGTGACGGCACCGAACGTGCTCAAGGGCATGTTCGGGCGCTACATGGTCTTCGACGCGCTCGACACCGGCGACGAGACCACGGGGCTGCGGCTGCCCAGCGGCGCGTACGACTACCCCCTGAGCTTCTCGGACAAGCGGTTCGACTCGGGCGGCCGGCTGACCTTCGACGAGCTCAACCCCGAGGGCGTGCTGGGCGACAAGATCGTGGTCAACGGCAAGATCGAGCCGGTGCTGCGCGTGGCACGCCGCAAGTACCGGCTGCGGCTGCTGAACGTCGGCCCATCGCGCTTCTACGAGTTCGTGCTGCAGAACACGGGCGGCACCATCGTGTACCCGTACACGCAGATCGCCAGCGACGGCAACCTGCTGCCGGCACCGATCCTGAACCAGCTGAGGGTGCGGATCGCCCCGGCCGAGCGCGCGGACATCGTGGTGGACTTCTCGCGATTCCCGCTGAACACCACGCTCTACCTCGTCAACCAGCTCACGCAGGTCGATACCCGCCGGCCCGGCCCGGTGCAGTCGCCGGGCACGCGCGTGCTCAAGTTCATCGTCGATCGCCAGCCCCCGACGCCCGACCTGAGCGTGGTGCCGAGCGTGCTGCGCCCGCTGCGCGACCTGCCCAGTGCCAGCGAACTCGCCGCCCTGCCAGTTCGCACCTGGGTGTTCCAGCGCAACAGCGGCATGTGGAACGTCAACGGGCTGTTCTTCGATTCGCTCACGGCCAGAGCCAGGATCACCAGGGGCACCGCCGAGATCTGGGAGTTCATCAATCCCGACAACGGCTGGCAGCACCCGATCCACGTGCACTTCGAAGAAGGACGGATTCTCAGCAAGAGCGTCAACGGCGTGAGCCTGCCCATTCCCGTGAACGAGCGCGGACGCAAGGACGTCTTCGTCGTCGGCGAACTCATGACCGTGAGGGTGCTCGTGCGCTTTCGCGATTTCTCGGGCAAGTACCTGATGCACTGCCACAACCTCACCCACGAGGACCACGCAATGATGGTTCGCTTCGACATCGTGTGAAGAACGCCGATGACTTTCAGGAGATTCTCATGAACCACCGCAGACACTTGATCGCCGGACTGGGCGTCGCGTCCTTGTACGCGTTCGGCCTGCCCGCCTCCGCCGAGGCACCGGCAACGGCTGCACGCCCGGGGCGTCGCATGCCGAACGTCGAACTGAAGACCCACACCGGGGCGAAGGTGAACTTCTACGACGACCTGGTCCGGGGAAAGATCGTCGCCATCAACATGATGTATGCGGACTGCGAAGGCATCTGTCCGCTCATGACCAACAACCTCCTGCGCGTGCAGGAGCGCCTGGCCTCTCGGGTGGGCCGGGACATCTTCATGTACTCGATCACGATCCGCCCGGAGATCGACACCGTGGAGCACCTGGCCGATTACGCCGAGATGCACAGCGTGAACCCGGGCTGGCTTTTCCTGACCGGGAGCCGGAGCAACATCGACCTCGTGCGCTTTGCCCTGGGCTTCTACGACCCGGACCCGAAGGTCGACAAGGAGATCAATCGCCACACCGGCATGGTGCGCATCGGCAACGACGTCTATGACCGCTGGTCGATGGCGCCGGCGCTGGCGGCGCCCGAGCAGATCGTGGCCGCCATCCTGCATGTCGATCGCAGCCCGGCCGCGGTTCGCCGCGCGGGCGGCGCCATCTTGCAGGCCGACCCTCGGAGCACGGTCTGAACCAGCGCCTGCGCCGACCCCCACCCGGTGGACAGGGCTCACGGGCCCCCGCCACCGGGAAGCGTCTCGTCCCGGCATGGGGCGCCGTGCTCGCAGCGAGCTTCGCGTGGCCCGTCCATGGCCAGAGCCTGGTCGAGATCTACACGTCGGCGCGCGGCTACGACGCCACCTACCAGGGCGCGCGGGCCCAGTACGAGGCTACGCTGGCGCGGGCGGCGCAGTCCAGGGCCGGCATCCTGCCCACCGTTGGCCTCTCGGCCGGCGCCTCGCACACCCGGCAGGACCTCTCGACGGAAGGCAGCGCGACGACGCGCGGGTTCAACACCCAGAGCGTCGGCATCAACGCCACGCAGCCGCTGTACCGCCCCGCCAACTGGGCCGCCTACGAGCAGGGCCAGCGGCAGGCCGAAGTGGCGCAGATGGTGCTCACCATCGCCGAGCAGGACCTCATCGTGCGCGTGAGCCAGGCCTACTTCGACGTGCTCGCCAGCCAGGACAGCCTGGCCCTGGTGCGCGCGCAGAAGGTGGCCGTGGCCGAGCAGCTCGCATCGGCCAAGCGCAACTTCGAAGTCGGCACCACCACCATCACCGATGCGCGCGAAGCGCAGGCCCGCTACGACCTGGTGATCGCGCAGGAAATCGCTGCCGAGAACGACCTGCAGGTGAAGAAGATCGTGCTCGACCAGCTCGTCGGCAGCACCGGCAGCGTGCCCGTGCCGCTGGCGGCGCCCGTGGTGCTGCCTCCGCTCGCGCCCGCCGACATCGAGGTCTGGACCTCGCACGCGGATGCCGGGCACCCTGCGATCCAGCAGGCCCGCCTGGGCCTGGACGTGGCCGGGCTCGAGGTGCAGAAGGCGCAGGCCGGCCACCTGCCCACGCTCGATGCGACCCTGGGCTACAACGTCACGAACAACCCCCAGGGCACCAACACCACGCCGGGCCGCTCGCGGGTCAAGGCCCTCACCGTGGGCGTCTCCCTCAACCTGCCCTTGTTTGCCGGCTACGCGATCGAGAACCGCGTCAGGGAAACGCTGGCGCTCGAAGACCAGTCGCGCTCGCTGCTCGAGGCCACGCGCCGTGGCGTCGCGCAGGCCACCCGCGCCACCTACCTGGGGCTGGTGTCGGCCGCCGGCCAGGTGAAAGCGCTCGAAGCCGCCGAGGTCTCCAGCCAGATCGCGCTGGAGGCCAATCGCATGGGCTACCAGGTGGGCGTGCGCATCAACATCGACGTGCTCAACGCGCAGAGCCAGCTGTTCCAGACCAAGCGCGACCTGGCGGTGGCGCGCTATTCGGTGCTGCTCGGCAATCTCAAGCTGCGGCAGGCCAACGGCACGTTGGTGCCCGAGGACCTGAACGCCATCGATGCCGCGCTTGCAACCCACGGCCGCACCCCGGTCGACAGCGCGGCGCCCGTCTCCGTGTCCAGGAGAACGCCGGCTCGCCAATGACGAGGCATGCCATGGCACGTACCGACAGCACCAGCGACTGCTCGCGGCCATGACGGCGCTGAACATGCAGGTGACGCCATGCGACTGCTTCTGCTTCAGGATCGCGCGCGGGTCGACGACGGCCTGTTCACGCACTTGCGCAAGAACGGGTTCCTGATCGACAGCGTCGAGCGGCTCGGCGACATCGACATGCTGGAGAACGAGTCCTACGACGTGCTGCTCGTCAGCTCGCAGTTGCCCGACGGATCGGGACTCGACTGGGTCCGGTTGTTGCGGGTGCAGCACATCACCACGCCGGTCCTGATGCTGATGGTGGGAGCGCCCGGCCCGACCGCGCAGGCCGAGGTCCTCGACGCGGGCGCGGACGACTTCGTGGTGATGCCGTGCCGCCCTGAGCTGGTGGCCGAGCGGGTGCGGGCACTGCGTTGCCGGGCCGCGGGCCTGGCAACGCCGCGCGTGCGGTGCGGCGACGTCGAGTTCGACCTGGGCAGCCGGACGACGGTCCGCTGCGGCATGCCTGTCGCGCTGACCGAGCGGGAATGGAACCTGGTGGAGGCGCTCGCGCTGCGCTTCGATCACACGGTCCCCAAGGCCCAGGTGGAACTGCTGGTGCAGGGGATTCACGGCGCCCCCACGAGCAACGCCCTGGAAGTGCACCTGTCCAACGTGCGGCGCAAGCTCGGGCGGCAGATCATCCGCACGATTCGCGGGGTCGGCTACCGCCTGAATACCTGAGCCCGTCGTCTTCAGACTCGTAAGCGTGCCGCACACAAGATAGCAACCTTAAGACGTGCGACTGGCCAGAATCGCACCACTCGCAGAGCCCCATCACCCATCGATGGCGCCACCACTGTCGCAGCGTCCCCCCGGGGCATGAATGGCGACACCTTCTCACGCAGGTACCACCGAACCATGTTCAAGCCCTCTCCCGCTCTCGTTTTCGCCAATTTCATGCAGCTGCCGACCATCGTGCCGAAAGCGGTGTGGCGCGCGCTGCGCGTGGTGAGCATCGCGTCGGCCCTGGCTCTCGCCGTCATGCTGGCGCTGCGGCCCGCCACCGCGATGCCCTTGTTCTGGGGGCTGATCGTGCCGTCGCTCCCGCTCGTGTTCATGCTGGCACCCGGGCTGTGGCGCAACGTCTGCCCGCTGGCCGCCATCAACCAGATCCCCCGCAGGCTCGGCATCACGCGCGCACTCACGAGCCGCCGCCTGTCGCAGGGCGCGGCATTTCCGATCGGCATCGGCCTGCTGATCTGCGCGGTCGTCGCGCGCAAGCTGCTGTTCAACGGCAACGGCATGGCCACCGCCGGCCTGCTGGCGGCAGCCATGGGGGCGGCGCTCATCGGCGGCCTGCTGTTCAAGGGCAAGAGCGGCTGGTGCAGCAGCATCTGCCCCCTGCTGCCGGTGCAGCGGCTGTACGGCCAGACGCCGTTCATCCGCATCGCCAACACGCACTGCGAACCGTGCGTGGGCTGCGCCAAGAACTGCTACGACCTCAACCCCGGCGCGGCCTACCTGGCCGACCAGTACGACCCGAACCCGGCCTACCGCAACTTCCGCAGCTTCTTCGCGGGCGTCTTTCCGGGCCTGATCCTCGGCTACTACCTCGTGCCTTCGCCCGCCGAGATCGGCCCGGTCTCCACGGTCATGCAGATGCTGGTCTACATGGCCGCCAGCCTGACGCTCTTCAACCTGATCGAACTGCTGGGCAGCAAGACGCGCAACCTGTCGCCGGTGCTCTTCGCGGCGGCCGCGTTCTCGCTGTACTACTGGTTCACCGCCCCGCTGGTCGTCAGCACCTTGAGCAGCCTGAGCGGCATGGCCATCGCCCCCGAAGTCGTCGCCACGCTGCGCGGCCTGACGATCATCGCGAGCCTGACGTGGATCGCGCGGTCGCTGCATGTCGAGCGCCTGTTCCTTCGCCGTGAATTGCGCAAGGGCGTCCGGGACGGTTCCCGGCTGGCGCCGATCGTCATCGAGACGATGCGGCTGCACCGCGGCCCGAACGACGCCGCGCGCAAGGCGCCGGTTGCGGCCCCGCCGGAGAACGAGGCCGCTGCGGCCGCACCGGCGGATGCGTCCACGCAGCCTGCCGAACTCTGCATCGACCCCACCGGCATGAAGACCCCCATCCGCAAGGGCCAGACCCTGCTCGAGGCGCTCGAGGACTGCGGCGCCCCCATCAACGCCGGCTGCCGTTCCGGCGTGTGCGGCGCCGACCCGATCGCCGTCGTGGCGGGCGGCGAGCGGCTCGCACCCATCGGCAGCGACGAGCGGGCGACGCTGGCCCGGCTCGGCTGCGCCGACGGCACGCGCCTGGCCTGCATGGCGCGCATCCGCAATGCCGGGCCCATCCGCATCGACCTGAAGCGGGAGGCGACCCCGGTGGCGCGCGAAACACGCAAGCCCGAGGTCGTGCCCTTCGATGCGTCGATCCGCCGCGTCGTGATCGTGGGCAACGGCGTGGCCGGCCTGACCGCGGCCGACCATGTGCGGCGCCACCACCCCGACTGCGAGATCCACCTCATCGGCCGCGAGAACCACAACGCCTACAACCGGATGGCCATTGCCAAGCTGATCAGCATGCCGACGGGTGTCCAGGGCCTGCACCTGCTGCCCGAGCAGTGGTATGCCGAACACCGTGTCACCGCCTGGCTCAACACGCATGTGTCGGGCGTCGACACGCAGCGTCGCGAGCTCACGCTGGCGACCCGGGAGACGCTGGGCTACGACAGGCTCATCCTGTGCTCGGGCAGTTCGGCGTGGGTCCCGCCGCTCGACGGCTACGGCATCGAAGGCAGCTTTGTGCTGCGCGACGCCGACGACGCGATGGCGATCCGCGACTACATGCAGCGCTTCCACGGCACCTGCGCGGTCGTGCTGGGCGCCGGCTTGCTCGGCCTGGAAGCCGCGCAGGCGCTGGCGCAGCTCGGGGCACAAGTCCAGGTGCTGTCGAACAGCGGCCAGATCCTCGACCGGCAGATCGACACCCCGGCCAGCGCCTTGCTGGAAGCGCACCTGGCAACCCAGGGCATCCATGTCATGACCGGTGCCGACGCCGCGCGGCTGGAGCCGGGCAGCGAGGGCCGCGTGGCGCGGCTCGTGCTGAAGGACGGACGCCAGCTCCCCGCCGACGTGGTCGTGGTGTGCACCGGCGTGCGCGCCAACGTCGACATCGCGCAGTCGGCCGGCCTGGCGCTCGGCCGCGGCATCATCGTCGACGCACAGATGCGCACCAGTGCCGCCCATGTCTACGCCGCGGGCGATGTGGCCGAGTTCGAGGGCCACTCGATCCCCCTGTGGGCCGTGGCGGCCGAGCAGGGAGAGATCGCGGCCGTCAATGCGCTGGGCGGCAAGCGCGTCTATCGCGGCCATGTGCCGGTGACCGCGCTGAAGGTCTCGGGCATCGACGTCCGCTCCGCGGGCTCCGTGCACGCCGCGCGGCCCGGCGAATTCGAGTTGACGCAGTCCGAGCCTGCGCAGGGCATCTATCGCAAGCTGGTGGTCGCCGAGGGCCGGCTTGTCGGCGCGGTGCTGGTCGGATCGCCGGACGAGGCGGACGAGGTCATTCCGGCCGTGCGCGAGCACGCGCCGGTCTCCACGATGACCGCCTTGCTGGAGCGTGGGGACTGGCAGCAGCATTCGGTGGCATTGGCGGCCTAGCCCTACGCGCAGCAGGGCAAGGCCCTGGACGAATGCCTGCAACTCTTCGGCAGCTGCGGCTACATGGTCGAGTACCCGATCGCACGCATGTATGCCGACGCGCGCGTGCAGCGCATCTACGGCGGCACGAGCGAGATCATGAAAGACCTGATCGCACGCAAGCTGGGCGCATGACAGCGTCGCGTCGAGGGTGCGCGCGACCACGGAACGACAACGCGCCCTCGCCGGTCGACATACGGCCCACATCCGGCTGAGCCAGAGGGTATTCCCCGAGCCGGTGTCGGCGAATCTGTCGGCTGGTTGACGGAATCGATGGCCGCTGTTTCCTAGCATGGAGACGCAGTCCCACCCCCATAGCCATGGGGGACGCGCCCAGCGGCGCGGGGCCTGCGCGACCCCATTCCCAAGGAGACACTTCCGTGAACAGGACATTGCTGCGGCCGGCACTCACCGCGCTGGCCCTTCTCGCCCTCGCCGGCGCGGCCACGGCGCAAGACGGCGCCGGCTACCCAAGCAAGACGGTGACCATCGTCGTGCCCACGCCGCCCGCCGGCGGCACCGACCTCATCGCGCGGCTGTTCGCCGACGTGCTAGGCAAGGCCTTCAAGCAGAGCGTGATCGTCGACAACCGCGCCGGTGCCAACGGCATCCTGGGCGTCGACTTCGTCGCCAAGGGGCCGGCCGACGGCACGCGCGTGCTGTTCACCTACGCCGCCACGATGGTGATCAACCCGGCGCTCTACAAGAAGCTGCCCTACGAGCCGCTCAAGGACTTCGCGCCCGTTGCGCAGGTGGGCCGCGGCGGCAACCTGCTGCTGGTGCGCAAGGACCTGCCGCCGAACACGCTCAAGGACTTCGTCGCCTATGCCAAGGCCAACCCCGACAAGCTCAACTATTGCTCGTGGGGCAACGGCTCGGGCGGCCACCTCACGATGGAAAGCCTGAAGAAGCAGGCCGGCATCTCGCTGCTGCACGTGCCCTACAAGGGCAGCAGCCCCTGCGTGCAGGACCTCATGGGCGGCCAGGTGGACGCCGGCTTCGCCGACATCTCCTCCACCATCGAGGTGGTGAAGGCCGGCCGGGTCAAGGCCCTGGCCTACAGCGGCCCCGACCGCCTGCCGATGCTTCCCGACGTGCCCACGATGACGCAGGCCGGGTTCCCGTTCAAGAACTACACCTGGTACGGCTTCTTCGTGCCGGCCAAGACACCGCCCGCCGTCGTCAAGCGCCTGAACGAAGAGATCTACCGCGCCCTGCAGGACCCGGCCGTGACCCAGCGCCTGCGCGAACTCAACTTCACCGACCTGCCGCGCCCCACGCCGGAGCAGTTCAAGGAGGTCCTGCGCCAGGACCTGCAGGACTGGAGCGCCCTGGTCAAGTCCATCGGCGTCACGCTGGACTGACGCTCCATCCACCACGACGCCGGGGCCCTGCCCCGCGCGTCCAAGAGAACACCCATGACACAAGAAAAAACCAACCCGTCCGCGCCCCTCGGCGGCTTCAACACCCTGCCCGGCCAGGGCGGCCACCTGCCCTTCGACGCGCCGCCCAGCGCCAGCATCGCGGGGCGCAAGCTGTCGGAGTCCACGCACGAGCGGCGCAAGGCGGTGCCGCACCTGCGCGACGACGCACCGAACGTGCTGATCGTGATGCTCGACGACGCCGGCTTCGCGCACCCCGACACCTTCGGCGGCGAGATCCACACGCCCACGCTGACGCGGCTGGCCGGCAGCGGCATCACCTACAACGCCTTCCACAACTGCGGCGTGTGCTCGCCCACGCGTGCGTCGCTGCTGACGGGGCGCAACGCGCACCGCGTGGGCTACGGCCACATCTCCGAATACGCCACCGACTGGGACGGCTACGTGGGCGTCATTCCCAAGAGCGCCGGCACCCTGGCCGAGGTGCTCGGGGCCTGGGGCTACAACACGGCCGCGTTCGGCAAGTGGCACAACACGCCGGCCAACCTGACCACGCAGATGGGCCCCTTCGACCGCTGGCCCACCGGCCACGGCTTCAACCACTTCTACGGCTTCCTGGGCGGCGAGAGCTCGCAGTACGAGCCGCGCCTGGTCGAGAACACCACGCTCATCGAGCCGCCGCGCGACGAGGGCTACCACCTGAGCGAGGACATGGCCGACAAGGCCTGCGGCTGGCTGCGCCGCCACCGCGCCATCACGCCCGACAAGCCCTTCCTGATGTACTGGGCGCCCGGTGCGGTGCACGGCCCGCACCACGTCTTCAAGGAATGGACCGACAAGTACAAGGGCAAGTTCGACGACGGCTGGGACGCCTACCGCGAACGCGCCTTCGCGCGCCAGAAGGCGATGGGCTGGATCCCCGAGACCGCCGAGCTCACGCCCCGGCCCGAGACGCTCGCCAGCTGGGACAGCATTCCCGAGGCCGAGCGCCCGTTCCAGCGCCGGCTGATGGAGGTCTACGCGGGCTTCCTGGAGCACACCGATGCGCAGATCGGCAAGGTCGTCGACGAACTGGAGCAGCTCGGGCTGCGCGACAACACGCTGGTGTTCTTCGTGTTCAGCGACAACGGCGGCAGCGCCGAAGGACAGAACGGCACCGTGGTCGAGCTGCTGGCGCAGAACCGCATCTCCACCAAAATCTCGCAGCACCTCGAGCTGCTGGAAGGCCTGGGCGGTCTCGACGCGCTCGGCGGGCGCAAGACCGACAACATGTACCATGCGGGCTGGGCCTGGGCCGGCTCCACGCCGTTCCAGAGCACCAAGCTCATCGCCGCGCACTTCGGCGGCACGCGCACGCCGCTGGTCGTGTCCTGGCCGCGCGGCATCCAGCCCGACACCACGCCGCGCTCGCAGTTCCACCACGTCAACGACATCGCGCCCACGCTCTACGACATCTTGGGCATCACGCCGCCGGTCGAGCTCAACGGCGTACGGCAGGATTCGCTGGACGGCATCTCGATGGCCTACACCTTCGCCCATCCACAGGCCGAGGGCCGCAAGGGCGTGCAGTACTTCGAGGTGGCGGGCAGCCGCATGGTGCATCACGACGGCTGGACCGCGGGCGTGTTCGGCCCGCGCATTCCGTGGGTCGCGGGCGCCGCGCCCGGGCTGGCCACCTGGGACCCGGACAACGACGTCTGGGAGCTGTACCACGTCGCGAAGGACTACGCCCAGGCGCACGACCTGGCGCAGGCGCAGCCGGCCAGGCTGGCGCAGATGAAGGAGATGTTCGCCGTGCAGGCGGGCATCAACCACGTCTATCCGCTGGGCGCGATCTACCACCTGACGCTGAAGCCGCAGCACCGCATCGCGCCCCGGCATACCTCGTGGCATTTCAGCGGCGACATCACGCGCATTCCCGAGAACTGCGCGCCCAACATCAAGACGCGCAGCCACACGGCCACCGTCGATGCCACGCTGGGCGAGCGCGCGAGCGGCGTGCTGTTCGCGCTGGGCGGCTTCAACGGCGGCATCTGCCTGTACCTGGACGACGGCCACCTGGCCTACGAATACAACATGCTCGGCATGTACCGCTTCAAGGCGCGCTCGCCCGCGCGCATCGCCGCCGGACGCCATGCGATCGACGTCGAGTTCACGATGAGCGACGGCACGGCGCCCCAGCGGCCCGCGCGCGCCGTGCTGCGTGTCGATGGCGTGCAGGTGGCGGCGTGCGACATCGGCGTCACGGTGACGGCCATCTTCTCGGCCTGCGAGACCTTCGACGTCGGCTGCGACCTGGGCTCGCCGGTGGCGGCCGAGTACTTCGACCGTGCGCCGTTCGGCTTCGACGGGCGCATCCACGACGTCTGGCTGCGCTATGCGGAGACGCAGTCGTGAGCACGTTCATCACTGAAGCAGACGCCTACGCCATCGGCATCGAGGCCTACACCTACGCCTATCCGATGGTGGTGATGGAGCTGACGCGCCGCGTCGCCACCAACGTCGCGCAGCCCGACGGCGCGCGCGTGCGCGGGCCGATGAACCGCTTCGTGCACGTGCCCACCTACCCCGATGCCGGCTTCAAGGACGTGGTGCGTCCCAACGCCGACACGCTGTACTCCAACATCTGGTACGACGTCGGCGAAGAGCCGCTGGTGCTGACGCTGCCGGACATGGGCGAGCGCTACCACGTCATTCCGTTCTACGACCTGTGGACCGACGTGTTCGCCACGCTGGGCACGCGCACCAACGGCAACGGCGGCGGCCACTTCGCGCTCGTCGGTCCGCGCTGGCAAGGCACGCTGCCCGAGGGCGTGCGCGCCATCGTGAGCCCCACGGACGTGGGCTGGATCGTCGGGCGCATCCAGACCAACGGCGCGGCCGACTACGCCCACGTGCACACGCTGCAGGCCGGCTTCGAAGCCGTGCCGCTGTCCGCTTGGGGCAAGCCCCATGACCCACCGGCCGGCCACGTCGATGCAGCGATGGACATGCGCCCGCCCGTCGAGCAGGTGGCCGCGCTCGGTGCCGGTGCCTTCTTCGCGCTCTTTGCCGAACTGCTCCGACGCAACCCGCCGCATGCCACCGACGGTGCATTGCTGCTGCGCATGGAGCGCATCGGCCTCGTCCCTGGCCGCCGCTTCGCACTGGCCGAAGCCCCCGAGGCCGTGCAACGCGCCCTCGAGCGCGCCGCACCCGATGCCTACCGGCGTATGCTCGAGCGCGCACCGGCGATGCGCATGGTGCGCAACGGCTGGAGCCTCGGCAGCAACGTGGGCGTCTACGGCAACGACTACCTGGCGCGCGCCTTCGTCGCCTACGCCGGCCTGGGCGCCCTGCCGCGCGAAGAGGCGATGTACCCGCGCTCGGTCTGCGACAGCGAGGGCCAGCCGCTGTCGGGCACTGCGCGCTATGTGCTGCACTTCGATGCGCACGAGCTGCCGCCGGCCGATGCGTTCTGGTCGCTGACGCTGTACGGCCCCGACCAGTTCTTCGTCGACAACGCGCTGAACCGCTACGCCATCGGCGACCGCGACGCGCTCGCCTTCAACGCCGACGGTTCGCTGGACCTGCACATCCAGCACGCGTCGCCGGGCGCCGACAAGGCCCCGAACTGGCTGCCCGCGCCCGCCGGCCCCTTCAGCATGAACCTGCGCCTGTACGTGCCGCAGGCGCCGGTGCTCGACGGGCGCTGGGCACCGCCTGCGCTGAAGCGCCTGCCCTGACCGAACCGACCGCATCGTCTCCCACCCGAAAGGCACTCACTTCATGACCCGTTCCCGCTTCCGCGCGCTGCGCGCGCCCGGCCTGTGCATCGTCGGGCTCCACCTGGCGGCCGGCGCCGCCCTGGCGCAGGCCGACTACCCGAGCAAGCCGATCCGCATCATCGTCCAGTACCAGGCCGGCGGCTCGGCCGACGCGCTGGCGCGGCTGGTCGGCGACGGGCTCGCCAAGCGGCTGAAGCAGCCCGTGCTGGTGGAGAACCGCAGCGGCGCCGGCGGCATCATCGGCACCGACTACGTGGCCAAGAGCGCGCCCGACGGCTACACCGTGCTGCTGTCGGTGCCGGGCCCGATCGCCGCGAACCTGGCGCTGTACAAGAAGCTGCCCTACGACCCGCGCACCGACCTGCGCCACGTGTCGGACATCGCGAGCACGCGCACGATCATGGTCGTGCACCCCTCGGTGCCGGCGCAGGATTTCAAAAGCCTCGTCGAGGCCGTGCGCAAGGCGCCCGGCAAGTACGCGATGGGCTCCTGGGGCCCCGGCGTGCAGCCGCACCAGATGCAGGTCTTCATGGACAAGACCTACGGCACGCAGACGCTGCACGCGGCCTACAAGGGCGAAAGCCCGATGGCGGTCGACCTGCTCAGCGGCGTGATCCAGATGACCGTGGGCTCCATCAGCACCTTCCAGCCCTACGTCGCGGCCGGCAAGCTGCGCGCCATCGCCGTGCCCGGCGCGCAGCGCGCCAAGGCCGCCCCGACGGTGCCGACCTTCGCCGAGCAGGGCTACAAGGACGACATGTTCATGCTCATGGCGCCGACCTCGCTGCTGGTGCCGGCCAAGACGCCCGACGCCATCGTCGAGAAGCTCAGCCGCGAAGTCGCCGCCGTGGTGAAGCAGCCCGAGGTGCAGCGCCGCATCGAGGACATGGGCGCCGAGCCCATCGGCAACACGCCGGCCGAAGCCTCGGCGGCGTACAAGGCGTTCCTGCCCGTGTCGCTGAAGCTCACGCGGGCCACGGGCGTGACGCTGGACTGATTGCGCCGCTTCTCGAGAACCGTGCATCACCCGCCTCCCGATTTCGAACCCCGGGTGTACACCCCGCAGCGCATCGCCGCGGTCGTCGCCACGCTGGCCTCGGACGGCATCCCCGCCGCACAGGCCCTGGCCGGCAGCGAGCTCGACGAGGCCGCGCTGCGCGATCCCGGCACGCGCGTGTCGTATGCGCAGACGGTGACCGTGCTGCGCAATGCGCTCGCGCTGGCACGCAACCCGACGGTGGCGCTGCGTGCCGGCGCGCGCATGCACCTCACGGCCTACGGCATGTGGGGCTATGCATTGCAGAGCAGCCCCACCTTCAGCGCGCTGATCGAGTTCGCCATCACCTACCGCCGCGCCATCGGGCCGCTGGCCGACATGCACCACGACCCCGCGCGCGCGCCGGGCACCTGCAGCTTCGAGGTGCTGGTGTCGCCCGACCCGCGCGATCCGCTCTACCGCTTTGCGCTGGCCTTCACCTTCGCGGCCCACCTGACGCTGGCACGCGACCTGTACGGCGATGGCTTCGGCTTCACGGGCCTGCGCCTGGCCTGCCCCGCGCCCGAGCACGGCGCGGGCGTCTGGGAGGCGTGGTTTCAGTGCCCCGTGCAGTTCGGCCAGCCTGACAACGCGCTGCAGTTCGACGAGGCCTGGTGCACGCGCGCGCCGCGCCTGCACGATCCGCTCACGCACGCCATGGCCAGCGAGAGCTGCCAGCAGTTCGTGGCCGGGCTGGCGCATGCCGGCGGCATCGCCGCGGCGGTGCGGCGCAAGTTGGTGGAGCAGATGCCGTGGCGCTTTCCGAGCATCGAGTCGATGGCCCGCACGCTCGCGCTGGAGCCGCGCACGCTGCGGCGGCGGCTCGCCACGCATGGCACCACGTACCGGTCGATCCTCAACGAGGTGCGCCTGCGGCTGGCCATCGAGTACCTGCGCAAGACCCGCATGACCACCGAGGAGATCGCGGAGCGCCTGGGCTACAGCGAGGCCGCCAACTTCAGGCATGCCTTCGTGCGCTGGACCGGCACCAGCCCGCACGCCTACCGCCTGGCCTGCGCGCCGTGCTGAGGCCTCAGCTCAGTCTTCCGCGGCGATGCGGTGCAGTCGGGGCAGGTCGACCACGGTGACCAGGCGGTAGCCCTCGTTGCAGCCGAGCACGCCCTCGTCCTTGAACTGCGCCAGTTCCTTGCCGACGGTCTGGCGCGACACGCCCAGCATGTTCGCCAGGTCGGTCTGCGACACGCGCAGCTCGGTGTCGCACGGCGCGCCGCTCGCGTCCCCGTAGCGATACACCATGTTGAGCAGCGTGATCGCCGTGCGCCGGCGCACCGAGCCCAGCACCTGGTCCTGCAGGATCTCGGCGCTCATGCGATAGCGCCGCAGCATGGTCTGGGCGATGCTGCGCCACAGCACCGGCTCCGCATCGAGGATGCGCCGCATGGCGGCACCGGGGATGTGGATGATGTGCGAATCGGCGCGCGCATCGAAGGCGAAGATGGGCTGCATGTCGTCGATCAGGTGCACCATGCGCGTGATCTGGCCGGCCCCGAGCACCGAGAGGATGTACTTGTCGCCGGCCGCGTTGGTGGCCGCGATCTCGATCGAGCCCGACACGATCACGAACACCTCCCGCTGGTGGTTGCCGCGACTCACGAGCGGCGTACGGCGCCGGTAGTGCCTGGCGCGCGCGGCGTTCGCCAACTCGCGCAGCCGGTCTTTCGGCCAATCGAGAAACACCGCGCACGTGCTCAGCCCGTGCTCGATCTCTTCCCTTGTGCTCTACGATACGGGTTGCGGGTATTCCATGGGATGACTCAGCAAAAACTGTTGCCTGGTTGACGGATTCGAAGAGCAGCGATTCCTATCATAGGACTGGCCAATCAAAGAACAACGAGGAACTCCCTAAGTGAGACATGCACGTTCCCTGCCTGCACGCCTGACGCTGTTTCGCAGCACCGCGGCGCGTTCGTTGATCCGGCTTCTTGCGTCGCCCATGCGACGCGATGCGCGAACGACGAGACCCCTGCGCAGCATGCGCGGCTCGCGCGACGCGATGCGAATGCCGTGATGCGCGGCCACACGCCCTGCGTGCGCGGCTAGAGGCCGCCCCCCTTTTTCCCGAAGTCCCCGAAGGGCATCCGCCCTTCGGAACACCCGAGCCCTGGAACGCAGCGATGCGCACCAGCGGACTCGTTCATCCCTGAAGAAGCAAGCAAAGCAAGACCTGCCATGAAACATCACTCCCTCGCCGCACTGGCCCTTCTCGCTACTGCCGGTACTGCATCGGCGCAATCGTCCGTCACGGTGTTCGGCATCGTCGACGTCGGCATCAGCCGCTACACGTCCAAGAGCACGTACCACAGCCCCAACCCCTTCGCGCTGCCACCGGCGAACGCCGCGGGCGGCAGTGCGAAGACGAGCCAGACCGCGCTGTCGAACTCGGGCTATGCGGGCAGCCGCATCGGCTTTCGCGGCACGGAAGACCTCGGTGGCGGCCTGGCGGCGAGCTTCTGGCTGGAGTCGGGCATCACCAACGACGACGGCGCCAAGGGCATCACCAACTTCAACCGCCGCTCGACGATGAGCCTGTCGGGCCCGTTCGGCGAACTGCGCCTGGGCCGCGACTACGCCGCGACCTTCTGGAACGACACCGTCTTCGATCCCTTCGGCACCAACGGCGTGGGCACCAACCTCATCGCCAACATCAACAGCCGCATCGCCGCCATCGCCGGCCCCGGCTCCGTGGTGGCCGCGACCGACAACTACATCCGCACCGGCAACTCGATCGGCTACTTCCTGCCGCCGAACCTGGGCGGCGTCTACGGCCAGCTGCAGTACACGCTGCACGAGAACACCAAGCGCAGCGACCAGCCCGGCACGCCATCGGCCAAGGGCCGCTACGTGGGCGGTCGCCTGGGCTATGCCAGCGGGCCGCTCGACCTGGCCATCGCCTACGGCCAGAGCACGGCCGCCGACAGCACCACGCTCAACGCGCTGGGCATCGCGACCGCCACGCAGGAGCGCAAGATCAACGCGCTGAACCTGGGCGCGTCGTACAACTTCGGCCCCGCCAAGCTGTTCGCCGAGGTGTCGCGCGTGCAGGACAAGAACGAGACGGGCACGCTGCAGAACCTGCCGGGCCTGGCGGTCCCGTTCATGAACACCGCCACGCGCAAGGACAAGTACAACGGCTACATGCTGGGCGTGACCGTGCCCGTGGGCCCGGGCCTCATCCGCGCGTCGTACGCCTCGGTGAAGTACAAGAACGGCGCACCGGCCGCGACCGACCTGAACAGCCTGCTGTGGGGCCTGAACGGCAACCGCGACACCACGGCCAACCAGATCTCGCTGGGCTACGTGCACAACCTGTCCAAGCGCACCGCGCTGTATGCCTCGGTGTCGCGCATCCGCATCAAGGACGGCTGGAACAACCCCGGCGTGATGGGCGCCATCACCGGCGGTTCGGCCGCCTACCTCACGGGCGGCACCGCGCAGGCCGCGGGCTGGGCGCCGCGCTCGTCGATGGGCTACGACTTCGGCATCCGCCACGCGTTCTGAGCGCATGCGAAAAGAGGTACCCATGGCCTTGAAACACCTGTCGCCGCTGCTCGTCGCGGCCCTGCTCGCGAGCGGATGCGCAACATCGCCCGCACCGACCACCTCGGCGGCCGACGTCGGCGAAACACGCCCGGGGTCGGGCTATCTCAAGGGCTACCTGGCCTCGGCCGAGATGCCCGACAGCCTGGCGCTGCTGCCACCGCCGCCCGAGGCCAACTCGGCCGCGCTGGCGGCCGACGTCGCCGCGTTCCGCAGCCTCACCGCGCTGCAGGGTTCGCCGCGCGGCGCGCTCGCGGTGCGCGATGCCAACCTGCGCTTTCCGGAGGCAGCCTCCACCTTCTCCTGCGCGCTGGGCGTGCGCATCTCCGAGCAGCAGACGCCGCACCTGAACATGCTGCTGCGGCGCACGCTGGCCGATGCCGGCGGCGCCACCTACAAGGCCAAGGAGAAGTACCAGCGCACGCGGCCCTTCGTGGCGCTGAAGGCCGCCAGCTGCACGCCGAAGGAAGAGGCGCACCTGGCCAAGGACGGCTCCTACCCCTCCGGGCACTCGGCGCTGGGCTGGGCCTGGGCGCTGGTGCTGACGGAGCTCGCGCCGGAGCGCGCGGACGCGCTGCTGCAGCGCGGCCGCGCCTTCGCGCAAAGCCGCGGCATCTGCGGCGTGCACTGGCGCAGCGACATCGAAGCGGGACGCCTGATCGGCGCGGCCGCCGTAGGCCGGCTGCACGCCAACCCGGTGTTCACGGCGCAGATGAGCGCGGCGAAGAACGAGATCGCGCAGGCACGCAGCCGCCCGGACAGCGCTCCGCCTGCCGCCGACTGCGCGGCCGAGGCGAATGCGATCGCGGGTTCCGCGGCGCTGACGCCCTGAACACGCGCCCCCTCGACCACCTCGCCCACGGCCAGCGTGTGTGCGGGTTGTCGAGGGGAACGCTGCGTGTGCGAAGCGGGTAGCCTCGCCAACTCCAACCACTCCAAGGAGACCTCGCATGCGCCATCGTTCCGTTCTGTCATGGGGTGCCGCGGCCTCGGCGGTCGCACTCCTCGCTGCATGCGGCGCCATGTCTTCGGGCAAGGACGCCAACCCGATGAGCTTCTTCATCACGAGTGCCAATCCCGGCAAGGGCGGCGACCTCGGCGGCCTGACCGGCGCGGACCGCCAGTGCCAGGCGCTGGCCGCCAGCGCCGGTGCGGGCGGCAAGACCTGGCGTGCCTACCTGAGCGCAGCCGAAGCGGGCGGCCAGCCGGCCGTCAACGCACGCGACCGCATCGGCGCCGGGCCGTGGCGCAACGCCAAGGGCGTGGTCGTGGCCACCAGCGTGGCCGACCTGCACAGCGCGAACGCCAAGCTCGGCAAGGACACCTCGCTGACCGAAAAGGGCGAGGTGGTCTCGGGCTTCGGCGACCCGGTCAACCGGCACGACATCCTCACCGGCTCACGCCCCGACGGCACGCTCGCGCCGGCCGCCGCCGGCAAGGACACCACCTGCGGCAACTGGACGCGCAGCGTCGACGGCTCGGCCATCGTCGGCCACCACGACAAGAAGGGCACCAACCCCGACCCGGTCGCCAACGCCTCGTGGAACGCGTCGCACGGCACGCGGGGCTGCAGCGTCGACCAGCTCAAGCAAAGCGGCAGTGCCGGCCTGATGTACTGCTTCGCCGTGAACTGAGCCCGCAGGGCAGCGCCCCGGCCCGTGCGTCGATCCACGGGCGGGCGCGCTGCGATGTGCCACAGACGACCCATCGGAGGACTTCATGATCCAAGCCACCCAGCCCCTTCGTGCAGCGCCGCGGCGCCTGCTTCTTTGCCTGGGTGCCGCGGCACTCGGCCTGGGCGCCTTCGGGGCAAGCCCCGCGTGGGCACAGACGGCCTGGCCCAGCAAATCGGTCACGCTGCTGATCGGCTTCCCGCCCGGCGGGCAGACCGACTTCGCCGGCCGCGTGTTGACGAACGGCATGCAGGGCGCGCTCGGCCAGCCCGTGGTCATCGACAACAAGGCCGGCGTGAACGGCAACATCGCGTCCGTCGAACTCATGAAGGCACCGCCAGACGGCCACAAGCTGCTGGTGGGCAACGGCTCGATGACGATCATGCCGCACGTGTACACCAAGCTCGGCATCGTCGATCCGCAAAAGATGACCCCCATCGGCATCATGCTGCAGTCGCCGCTGGTGCTGGTGGTGCCCGCCACGTCGCCGATCAAGACCTACGCGCAGTTCGCCGAAGAGGTGAAGTCGCGTGCCAAGAGCGGCAAGGGCATCGACTACGGAACGGGGGGCGCAGGCTCGCTGATCCACGTCACGATGGAACTGCTGCGCGAGCGCCTGGGCAACCCGGCGATGAACCATGTGCCCTACAAGGGCAGCAGCCCGGCGATGGTCGACCTGATGGCCGGTCGCCTCGACGCCATGTTCGACGCCACCTCCGTCGTCGCCCCGTTCGTGAAGTCGGGCCAGCTGCGGCCCCTGCTGGTGACCAGCGACAAGCGTTCGCCGATGCTGCCGAATGTGCCCACCGCCGCGGAAAGCGGCATCAAGGACTTCAGCATCATCTCCTTCATCGGCCTGTACGGACCGCCCGGGTTGAGTCCCGAGGTCGTGAAGAAGGCCAACAGCGCCATGAACGCGGCACTGAAGGAGCCGACCGTCGTCAAGAGCATCGTCGATCGCGGGGACGAGCCCGGTGGCGGCTCGCCCGAGCAGCTCGGCGCGATGACCCGCGACCAGTACAAGATGTGGGGCGCCGTCGTGAAGGCGAACAACATCACGGCCGACTGAGCTTCGGCGGCGCGCCTCGCATCAGGCGCTGAGCACTTCGCGCAGGTGCTCGACGAACGCGCGCGCCGCATCGGGCAGGCGCCGACCGGCCATGCTCTGCACCTCGAAATGCCGCTCGTTCATCTCGCGGTCGCGCAAGGCACGCGCCACGATCGTGCCGTTCTCGAGCTGCTGGCGCAGCGCAAGCTCGCCGCAGAAGGTCACGGCCTGGCCGTGCGCCGCGTAGTGCACCAGCGGGTAGAGGTGATCGCTGGTCAGTGCCGCCTCGAGCGGCAGGCGCTGGCGGGCGCAGCTGATGTTGAGCAGCTGGCGCAGCGTCGACGTGGGCGCCGGCAGCGCGAGCGGGTAATGGACCACCTGCGCCAGCGACACCTGCCGCCGCTCGGCCAGCGGATGCGAAGGCGCCATGACCGCGCACACGGGCGAGGGGTGCCGGATCTCGACGTCCAGGCCGTGCTCCGAGCCCAGGCTCACCGTCACGCCGAGGTCGACCAGGCCTTCGCGCACGCGGCGCGCCACCTCGCGCTGCACGCACATGTCGAGCGTGAAGCGGATGCCGGGACAGCGCGCCTGGAACGCAGCCACCAGGGCCGGCAGGAACTCGTAGGCGAAGCCCTCGGTCGCGGCCACGCGCACCTCGCCCTTGCGCAGGCCGCGCAGCGCGAGGATGTCGTCGGTCACGCGCTCGATGTCGAGCCAGGCCCGTCGCGCATGCGCCGCCAGCAGCTCGCCGGCTGAATTGAGCGCCATGCCGCGGGCGCGGCGCTCGAACAGGAGGGTGTCGAGCTCGCGCTCGATGCGGCCGATCTGGCGGCTCACGGCCGACGGCGCCACGTTCAGCCGCACGGCCGCCTCGGTGACCGAGCCGACGCGCGCCACCTCCAGGAAGTAGCGCATCGACTCCTCCTGGAGCACGCGCTGGTTGATCGGGCGTTCGGTGCGCGCCCCGGTGCGAGCCGGGGCGGGAGGCTTGGAGGTGGGAGGTTTCATCGGCGTGGTCTGCGTTGCGCCAGCAGCAACGCAACCTTCCAATCATTGTGCTTGCTACACCGCAGGGCGTGCCCCAGCATTTCCCCTCCCCCTCTTCTCTTCGCTCTACGGAAGGACCCTGTCAATGAACGCTCCCCGTTCGCAAGCGCCGCATCGGCGCTGGTGCTGTGCCGTCCTCGCTGGCCTGGCCGCATGCCTCGGCACGGCCCTGCCCGCGATGGCACAGGCGCAGGCTCAATTGGCCTACCCGACGCGCCCCGTCACGCTGGTGGTGCCGTACCCGCCCGGCGGCAGCGCGGACACGGTGGGGCGCCTGGTCGGCCAGCGCCTGTCGGAGGAACTGGGACAGCCGGTGCTCATCGACAACCGCCCCGGTGCCGGCACGGCGGTCGGCGCCGCGTTCGTGGCCAAGGCATCGCCCGACGGCTACACGCTGCTGCTCGGCTCGGGCTCGACCCTCACGATGAACCCGGCCATCCGCCCGAACCTGCCCTACGACGCCCTGGGCAGCTTCGAGCCGGTCGCGATCGTCGCGCGCATTCCGCTGATCCTGCTGGCCAACAAGAACATGCCCATCGGCAGCGTCAAGGAGTTCGCCAGCGCGGTGCGCGCGGCGCCCGACAAGTTCTCGTACGCCTCCTTCGGCACGGGCACGTCCTCGCACTTCACCGGCGAGATCATCCTGCAGGCGGTGGGCGCGAAGATCATGCACGTGCCCTACCGGGGCAGCGCGCCGGCCATGACGGACCTGATCGGCGGCCAGGTGCCGTTCTCGGTGGACACCGTCACCGCCGCCATTCCGCAGCTCAAGGGCGGCAAGGTCAAGGCGATCGCCGTGACCACCCGGCAGCGCTCCTCGCAGCTGCCGCAGGTCCCGACCTTCGCCGAGGCGGGCTACCCCGAGGTCGATGCCGACACCTGGATCATGGTCGTCGCGCCGAAGGGCACCCCCGCGCCGGTGCGCGAGCGGCTGGAGAAGACACTCGCCAAGATCGTCGCCACGCCCCAGGCCCAGGCGGCCCTGCAGGCCCAGGGCGCGGAGCCGGCCTTCGCCGGCGCCGCCGCCTCGCTCGCGCAGATCGAACGCGAACTGCCACTCATGCGCGCCGTCGCCCGGCGCGCCAACATCCAGGCCGACTGAGTGCGGCACATTCCGAAAGCCATGACCCAACCTTCTTCCTCCTCCGAGCTCGTCGAACTTTCCGCCGTCGAGCTGCGTCGGCTGATCGGCACGCGCGCCCTTTCGCCGGTCGAACTGCTCGAAGCCTGCATCGCGCGCATCGAGCAGCTCAACCCCTTCGTCAACGCCGTGACCGCCACCTGCTACGAGCGCGCCCGCGCCGAGGCCCGCGCCGCGGAGCGGGCCGTGAAGAACGGCGAGCCGCTGGGCCTGCTGCACGGCCTGCCGCTGGGCGTGAAGGACCTCGAGCCGACGGCGGGCCTGCTGTCCACCATGGGTACGCCCGCCTTGCGCAACCATGTGCCGTCGAACGACATCGAGCTGGTGCGTCGCCTGCGTGCCGCCGGCGCGATCGTGGTGGGCAAGACCAACGTGCCCGAGATGGGCGCCGGCGCCAACAGCCGCAATCCGGTCTGGGGGGCCACGGGCAATCCCTTCGACCCCAACCTCAACGCCGGCGGTTCGTCGGGCGGTTCTGCCGCGGCCCTGGCGCTGGACATGCTGCCGGTGTGCACCGGCTCCGACACCGGCGGGTCACTGCGCATCCCGGCTGCCAAGTGCGGCGTGGTGGGCCTGCGGCCGTCGCCGGGCATCGTGCCCAGCGTGCGCAAGAGCCTGGGCTGGTCGCCGATCTCGGTGGTCGGTCCGATGGGGCGCGATGTGGCCGACGCCTGCCTCCAGCTCGCGGCCACGGCAGGCCCGCATCCAGGCGATCCCTTGAGCTATCCGCTGGATGCGGCGGCCTTCGCGCGGCCCGCGCCGCTGGACCTGTCGCGCCTGCGCGTGGCCTGGACCACGGACTTCGGCCTGTGCGATGTCGACCCGTCGATCCGCCGGACGATGCACGACCGCATGGCCGCCATGCGCGGGCTCTTTGCGAGTTGCGACGAGGTGCGCTTCGACCTGGGCGAGGTGCACCGTTGCTTCGACGTGCTGCGCGCGGAGGCCTTCGTCGCCGGCATGCGCGAAGCCTACGAACGCGCCCCCGAGAGCCTGGGCCCGAACCCGCGCAGCAACTACGAGATGGGCGCGCACATGAGCCTGCCCGACGCGGCCTGGGCGCAGACGGAACAGACGCGCATCCTCCAGCGCTTTCAGAAAGTGTTCGAGAACTACGACCTTGTGCTCTCGCCCACGACACCGGTCTCGCCCTTTGCCTGGACGCAGTCGCATGCGCTGCAGATCGACGGCCGCCCGCAGGAGAACTACTACCGCTGGCTCGCACTGACCTACGTCGTGACGCTGACCACCCACCCTGCGATCAGCCTGCCGTGCGGCACCGACGAGCACGGCATGCCCTTCGGCCTGCAGGTGGTGGGGCGCTTTCGCGGCGACCTCGCGCTGCTGTCGGCCGCGCAGGCGATGGAGCAGGCCTTCGCTCCCGACCCGCGGCTGCGCCGGCCACGGCCCGATCTCGCACGCCTTCGCAAGGCCGAGCCGGCCCTCGACTCGATCGTGACCGCGCCTCCCGACGACCGGCACGCCAGCGTGCCCACCGACGGCGCCCCGGCACCGGTGGTCTGAGGTCCGCGCCGCGTCAGGCGCTTCGCTTCAGCAAGGTGGCCAGCAGGGCCAGGGCCCCGGCCAGCTCGTCGAAGCCGGGGCCGCCCAGGCAGATTCGCAGGCCGCTCGCCTTGTCCTTCGGGTTCGCCATCAGGGTCTGCGGCGGGGTGAGCTTCACGCCGGCTTGCGCCGCCGCGGCCACGACACCTTCGGCGGCATCGCGTCGCATCGGCAGCCAGACGTTGTAGGCATCGGGATGCCAGACCAGCTCGCTGGCAGCGAGCAGCGAGACGGCCAGCCTGGAACGCCGCCGGGCCTCGTGGCGCAGATCGCGCTGGACCGAGGCGACCACGCCGGTGGCCAGCCATTCGTCGACCACCGCGCAGGAGAACGCCGACGGCGCCATGGGCACATCCTGCAGCAGCGCCTGCGCCGGGCCGCACAGGTCGGGCGGCAGTGCCAGCACGCCGACCTGCAATCCCGGGCCGAGCGACTTGGAGAGCCCGTTCACATGCAACGCGATGTCGGGCGCCAAGGTGGCCAACTGGGGCAAGCCGTCGGAGGCCGCCGCATACACGCCGTCTTCGATGATCCAGGCGCCCGCGCGGCGGCACACCGCCACGATGGCCCGCCGTCGCTTCGCGCTCATCGTGGCCGTCGTCGGGTTGTGCAGCGTCGGGGTGAGATAGACCGCCGTGCCACCGGCGGGCGCCGCGCCGTCGAGCGCCTGTGCGAGCGCCTGCGGCACCATCCCTTCCGCGTCCATCTCGACCCCTTGGACCCGATACCCCTTGCGCCGGGCCAGCGCGAGGGCGCCGGGATAGGTAATCCGTTCGGTGAGCAGCAATCCTTGCCGCCCGCACACCAGCTCGAAGGCCAGCGACAGCGCCTGGCGTGCGCTGCTGGTCAGCACCAGCTGCGACGGATCGACGGCCAGGCCGATCGTCTCGAGCCAGCGGGCGAGAACGCGGCGATGTTCCAGGTGCCCGCCGGGCGGCGCATACAGGTTGAAGTGATCCGCGTCGATCTTGCGCGCGATGCCCGTCAGCGTGCGCGCCAGCACGCGCGCACCGAGCGCGGCCGGCGGCGCGTTCGACGACAGATCGATCTGCCGGTCGCCGTGCGCCTGGTGGATCGCCACGAAGGTTCCCCGGCCCTTGACGCTGCGCGTCAGGCCCCTGCGCTCCAGGATGGCATAGGCCTTCGTCACGGTGCCCAGGCCGATCTGCAGCGTCTTCGCCAGGTCCCGATGCGCAGGCAGACGATCGCCGCCTGCGAGCCGCCCCTCGACGATGTCGTCGGCCAGGGCCAGCACCACCCGCTCGGTGGCGTTCACACCGTTGCTTGCCAGACGGGGCGTCCAGGAGGATCGAAGGAGCACGTGCGCGGCCTCGCAAATAAAAGTGTCAGGTGACACTTTTTGAATATTCCAATAGTGTAACTTTCACTCCTCGGCCCCCGAAAGGCAGGCCGCCGAAGACACCCTTGGTTTTGGAGCACCCGCATGGCCGTCAGCCAGATCGCACTCGTCTACGGGACGTACCTCATCGCCACCGCCAGTCCGGGGCCGAGCAACATGGCCATCATGGGCACCGCGATGCGCGACGGCCGCCGCCCTGCGCTCGCGCTTGCGGCCGGCGTTGTCACGGGCTCGCTCTTCTGGGCGATCCTGGCGGCGACCGGTGTTTCCGCGGTCCTGACCGCGTATGCGCAGGCCCTTGTCGTGCTCAAGATCGCCGGCGGCCTCTACCTGCTGTACCTGGCTTTTCGCGCGGGCCGGTCCGCCATGCGACCTGGCGCCGACGCGGTGAACGGCAGCGCGGAACGCGGTGCATTGCGCTACCGCACCCTCTACCGCCAGGGCGTGCTCATGCACATCGGCAACCCGAAGGCCATCATGTCGTGGATCGCGATCATCTCGCTCGGCGTGCGCCAGGACACACCCGCCGGCGGGTTGCCGGCGATCGTGGGCGGTTGCGTACTTCTCGGCATCATGGTGTTCGGCGGCTACGCGATCGTCTTTTCCACCGCCTCGATGATTGCGCTGTATGCGAGGCTGCGGCGCTGGATCGAAGGCGTGCTCTCGGCGGTGTTCGCGGCCGCGGGGCTCAAGCTGCTGGTCTCGCAGAACTGAATCCAATGAATCCCTTCGAAAGACCGAACGCATGAGCATCACCGTCCACATGGTCGACGTCTTCGGCGCCGGCCCGCTCTCGGGCAATCCGCTGGCGGTCGTCACCGGCGCCGACGCGCTCGCCACGCACGACATGCAGCAGCTGACGCGCTGGTTCAACCTCTCGGAAACCGCGTTTGTCTTCGCACCCACGCATCCAGAAGCGGACTACCGCGTGAGGATCTTCACCCTCGACCGGGAGATGCCCTTTGCAGGGCACCCCACGCTCGGAAGCTGCCACGCCTGGCTGTCGGGCCAGGGCGCGCCCGGGCAGCACGCCACGGTGATCACGCAGGAGTGCGGCGCGGGGCTGGTCCAGATCCGGCGCGACCAGGGACGGCTCGCGTTCGCCGCGCCGCCGCTGATCCGCTCGGGCGCGCCGACCCCGGACGAACTCGACGATGCACGGCGGCTGCTGGGCATCGAAGCCGACGACATCGAGGACGCGGCCTGGATCGACAACGGTCCCGGCTGGCTGGGGATCCGGCTGGCCTCGGCCGAGAAGGTGCTGTCTCTGGAGCCGGCCCGGCGCTGGCCCACCCGCATCGACGTCGGCGTGGTCGGCCCTCATGCGAAGGGCAGCGATGCGGCCTTCGAGGTGCGCGCCTTCTTCACCGACCATCTGGGCGCCATCGTCGAAGACCCCGTCACGGGAAGCCTCAATGCCTCGCTCGCGCAGTGGCTCTTCGCCACGGGCGTGGCACACGACGACTATGTCGCCGCGCAGGGCACACGCCTGGGCCGGCAGGGTCGCATCCACCTGACCCGCGACGACGCCGGCCAGATCTGGGTCGGCGGCGACACGCGCACGCACGTCAAGGGCGAACTGGACGGCCTTTGATCCGTTCACGCAAGGCCTGCACAGACTTCACTCTGACTTCACCTGCGTTGCGCACACTACGTTTCGACAGCGGTTCGGCGCTGGTAGAGGCAAGGGGAAGAAAAAAGTAGCTCAGGGAAACGCCTCGATGCCGACCGCTGTCACCTTTCATCGCCCATCGAGAAAGGCGCAGGCGCACTCATCGCAAGAAAGGGCCACGGGCCAAGGATTACCATCGGCCGGGCGCACGCCGCGCCTCCCACGCCCATGACCGTCGCCACCGCCCCTGTGCCTCCCGCCATCGCCCAAGAAATGCCCGCACCCGACGGCCCGCTGTCGCGCGCGAGGCCGGGGCGCGAACGCATCATGGCGGCCATCCGCACGGCGGCGGTGACCGAGTTCAGCCTGCACGGCCTGAAGGGCACCTCCACCCAGGCCATCGCCGCGCGCGCCGGCCTCACCAAGCCCCAGCTGCACTACTACATCGCCGGCAAGGAAGAGCTCTACGAAGAGCTGCTGATGCAGGTGCTGCATGCCTGGAAGGTGGTGTTCTCGTTCGAGGACGCCAGCGACCCGGCCACGGTGCTGGGCGACTACATCCGCAAGAAGCTCGACCACGCGTTCGACAACCCGGAGATCTCGCGCATCTTCACGCGCGAGGTGCTCGACGGCGGACGCAACCTCGACCGCTACTGGCCCAACGCGCAGGCGTGGACGCAGAAGAAGGTCGACATCATCAACGGCTGGATCGCGCGCGGGCAGATGCGTCCGCTCGATGCGCGCCTGCTGCTGATGCACATCTGGGCCATGACCCAGAGCTACGCCGACTACGCGATCCAGACGCGCGTGATGCTCGGCCTGCCGCCCGAAGCGCCGATCGACCGCGAACCGATCGCGCGGGAACTGGTGGCGTTCGTCCTGGGCGGCTGCGACATCAAGGCCTGAGTTCCGCGCCGCCCTCGCTCAGCCCACGCGGGCCTCCCAGACCTGGCCCGTCGGGTCGGCCAACGCGAGCCGCATCATCTCGATGAAGCGGCGCAGGCGCGCCGGCTGGAAGCGCGTGTGCGGGTAGGTCAGGTAGACCGGCAGCGGTGCCACATGCCATTGCGGCACGAGCTGCACCAGCCGTCCGGCGGCGATGTCCTCGTTCAGCAGCCAGGCCGAGCCCAGGCAGGCGCCCAGGCCCATGCGCGCCGCGCTTTGCAGCGCATAGAGGCTGTCGGTGCTCATGCGCGGACGGATCGGCACGCGCGCGATCTCGCCGGTCGGCCGGTGCGTGAGCAGCACCTCGTTGCGATAGAAGGTGCGCAGCGCGAGCCACGGCAGCTCGGCCAGTTCTGCCGCGTGCGCAGGCAGTGAGCGCCCTTCCAGCAGCGAAGGCGCGGCGACCACCACGCGCGGAACCTCCGAGACCTTGACCGCCACGGCCATCGCGTCGGTCATCTCGCCGACCTGGATCGCGCAGTCGACGCCTTCGGCGATGAAGTCGGGCCGGCGGTCGTTCAGCAGCCATTCGACGGACACGCGCGGATAGGCGCGCAGGTACTCGGCCAGCGGACCGACCAGCAGCAGCTGGCCCAGCGCATGCGGCGCGACCACGCGTAGCGTGCCCTCGGGCTCGTCGCCCACGCCGCGCAGGTCGGCTTCGAAGGCGTGCCAGTCGGCGATCAGCTCCCGGGCGCGCTCGTAGCAGCGCTCTCCATCCTCCGTGAGCTTCATGGCGTGCGTGGAGCGGCGCAGCAGCCGCACGCCCAGCGAGCGCTCGAGCGCCTGCAGGCGACGGCTCACGGTGGGCTGGGTCGCGCCCATCTGGAGCGCGGCGGCCGACAGGCTGCCGGCCTCGACGATGTGAAGAAAGGTCTGCATCAGCTCGATGCGGTCGACAGCAGGGGACGTGGACATGGCCTCATTTATACGTTTTACGTATGGGCATTGTGCGATCCACGGGACTACCAAGCCAAGCCCCCAACGGGCACATTCCAACCCTTGCTTCGATAATCGAGGGTTAACACTATGTCTTCCATTCAAACCACGCATGCATCGGCCACCGCGCCGGGGCATGGCCTGCCGGCCTCGCTGATCCTGTTGCTGGCCGCCGGCGCGGGCCTGTCGGTGGCCTCGCTCTACTACGCCCAGCCGATGCTCGGGGTGCTGGGCGCCGACATCGGCGCCTCCACCCGTGCGGTGGGCTTCATTCCCACGCTCACGCAACTGGGCTATGCGCTGGGCATCCTGCTGCTGGCGCCGCTGGGCGACCGCTTCGACCGGCGCCGCATCGTGCTGATCAAGGCAGGTGCGCTGTGCGCCGCACTGCTGGTGGCAGGCGCGGCACCGTCGATCGGCGTGCTGCTGGCGGCCAGCCTCGCGATCGGGCTGGCGGCCACGATGGCGCAGGACCTCGTGCCCGCCGCCGCCACGCTGGCGCCCGACGCCACGCGCGGCAAGACGGTCGGCACGGTGATGACGGGGCTGCTGCTGGGCATCCTGCTGTCGCGCGTGGTGAGCGGCTTCGTGGCCGAGCACTTCGGCTGGCGCGCCATGTTCATCGCGGCCGCGGCCAGCATCGCGCTCATCGGCGCCGCGGCCTGGCGCGGGCTGCCGCGCTTTCGGCCGACCACGCACCTGGCCTACGGCGCCCTGCTCGGCTCGCTGGGCACGCTGTGGTCGCGCCACGGCACGCTGCGCCGCGCGGCGCTGGCCCAGGCGCTGCTGGCCGTGGGATTCAGCGCCTTCTGGTCGACGCTGGCCGTGATGCTGCACGGCGCGCCCTTCCACCTGGGCAGCGCGGCGGCAGGCGCCTTCGGCCTGGCCGGCGCGGCGGGCGCGCTGGCCGCACCGCTGGCCGGGCGACTGGCCGACCGGCGCGGGCCGGAGCTGGTGACGCGCCTGGGCGCGGGGCTGGCGCTGGTGTCGTTCGCGGCCATGGGGCTGGCACCGCTGATGACGCCGCATGCGCAGCTGTGGCTGCTGGCACTGGCCGCGATCGGCTTCGACCTGGGCATGCAGGCGGCGCTGATCGCCCACCAGACGATCGTCTACGGCATCGAGCCCGGTGCGCGCAGCCGGCTCAACGCCGTGCTGTTCACCAGCATGTTCATCGGCATGGCGACCGGCTCGGCGCTGGGCGCGCTGGTGCTCGCCGCGTGGGGCTGGGCCGGCGTGACGGCGCTGGCGACCGCCACGGCCGCCGCCGCGCTGGCGGTGCGGCTCTGGCCGCGCCAGGCAACGTAGTCGCATCAGCCGCGGGCTAAAGCCCGCCTCCCCAGTCCGGTGCACCCGGACTGGCACGTCGCTTGCATAACCTGACCAGTTGCTCTGATTGATTGGTCAAATTCATGCATGTCCGCGTTGCCTGCTGTCTGTCGATGGAAACCAGCGCTCCCGTACGCCCGGCGGAGGCGCGTTGCGCATGAACGCGCCCGCGCTGCTGGACAACGCACGGCTGCCGCGCTGGCTGCTGCCCACCGACTGGCCGCAGCGCCACGGGGCGCCGGAACTCGCACGCATCGCCATCGAAGCCGGCCGCGTGCGGTCGGTGCAGCCCGCGAGGGACATCACGCCGGGCGCCGGCTGGGACCTCGCCGGCACGCTCGCCCTCCCCGCCTTCGTCGACGCGCACACGCACCTGGACAAGGCATTCACGCTGGCGCGCATGCAAAAGGTGCAGCCCGGCCTGCTCGGGGCGATCGACGCGATGCTGGCCGACCGCGTGCACTGGACGCCCGCCGACGTGCGCGAGCGCGCATCGCGCGGCCTGCAATGGGCCTGGGCATGCGGCACCGCCCATGTGCGCACGCACGTCGACTGGTGGGAGCCCGACGCGCTGCCCACGGCCTGGCCCGTCATGGCCGAGCTGGCGCAGGAATGGGCCGGCCGGGTGCGGCTGGAGCAGGTCGCCCTCATCAAGCTGCCCCTGTTCGAAGACGCGTCGCAGGCACTGCGCCTGGCGCAGCAGGTGAAGGCCACCGGACCGCACGCGCTGCTCGGCGGCTTCGTGCACTCCACCAATTGAAGCGAGAACGCGCTGCGCAACCTGCTGTTGGCGGCGCAGGCCTGCGAGCTCGACATCGACCTGCACGTGGACGAGGAGCTCGACGCCTCGGCCGTGGGCCTGCAGACCACCGCGCGCCTGCTGCGCGAGATCGGCTACGAAGGCCGCGTGGTCTGCGGCCACCTCTGCGCGCTGGCAGCCCAGCCGGAGGCACAGGCCTTCGCCACGCTGGACGCCGTGGCGCGCGCGCCGATCACCGTGGTGTCGCTGCCCGCCACCAACCTGTTGCTGCAGGACGCCGTCACCGGTCGCACGCCGCGCCAGCGCGGCATCACGCTGGTCAAGGAAGCGCAGGCGCGCGGCATTCCGCTGCTGTTCGCAAGCGACAACGTGCAGGACCCGTTCTGCCGCCTCGGCAGCTTCGACCCCGTCGAGGCGCTGGGCACGGCCGCGCTGGTCGCGCAGCTCGACGAGCCCTTCGACACCTGGTCGCAGGCGCTGTGCCGCAGCGACTGGCTTGGACGCACGCCCGCCACGACGGCGCCCACGCTGGTCGGCGCCAAAGCCGACCTGGTGCTGTTCACGCAGGCCGACCGCCACGGCTGGCCCTCGCGCAGCGCCGCCCGCGTGGTGCTGCGCGACGGCCGCGTGACGCACGGCGACGCATCGCCTTTCTTCCCTGAATAAAGAACACGCAAGGACCCCCATGCTCCACGGCTACATCCCGCCCCACCGCTTCCTGCCCTACCTGAGCTGGACCGAAATCGCCGCGCTGCCCGACCGCGAGAACACCGTCATCGTGCTGCCGTGCGGCGCGATCGAGCAGCACGGCCCGCACCTGCCGTGCTCGGTCGACAGCGTGATCGCCTCGGGCGTGATGGGCAAGGCGCTCGAGAAGCTGCCGGCCGAGGTGCGCGCCTTTGCCCTGCCGCCGATCACCTACGGCAAGTCGGAAGAGCACCTGCACTTTCCCGGCACGGTGACGCTCACGGGCACCACGCTGCTGTCGACCGTGATCGAGATCGGCGAATCGGTGTACCGCTCGGGCTTTCGCAAGCTGCTGTTCGCCAACGGGCACGGCGGCCAGCCGCAGGTGCTGGAGATGGCGGCGCGCGAACTGCGCCTGCGCCATGGCGACTTCGTGATCGTGCCGCACGGCGTGTCGCGCCTGCCCAGCGCGGCGAGCCGGCAGGTGAGCGAGCAGGAGAAGAAGCTCGCGATGCACGCGGGCCATTCCGAGACCGCGCTGATGCTCGCGCTGGCGCCCGACACCGTGCACATGGAACGCGCGGTGGCCAACTTTCCGCCGCCCTTCCCGATCCAGCTGTTGTCGGCCGACGGCCGCCCGGCCTGCGCCTGGACCGCGCGCGACTTCGGCCCCAGCGGCGTGATCGGCGACCCGACCAGCGCCACGCGCGAACAGGGCCTGGAGATCCTGGACACGCTCTCGGACAGCTGGGCCCAGGCGCTGACCGAGCTTCATGCGCTGCGCTGGGTCGTGCGCGAGGAAGCCACCTGGGAGCGCGGCCACCAGCAGGGCTTCATCCAGCAGTCGTTCGTGCCGGCCTGAGGCGCGCGCCTTGCAACGGCTTCGTTCTTCTTTTTCATCCCGCCTTCGAGAGGTCCCCACCATGCGTTCCTTCGCTCTTTCCCTGGCCGGCGCCGCCGCGCTTTCGCTCCTCACGGCCGTCGCACCCGCACAGGCCCAGGACAAGTTCACCTACATGACCAACTGGTACGCGCAGGCCGAGCACGGCGGCTTCTACCAGGCGGTGGCGCTGGGCATCTACAAGAAGCACGGCCTGGACGTGACGATCCGCATGGGCGGCCCGCAGGTCAACATCACGCAGATGATGGCCGCGGGCCAGGCCGACTGCATCATGGGATCAAGCGACATCCAGATGATGCAGGTGCGCGAAGGCGGCGTGCCCGTGGTCAACGTGGCGGCCTTCTTCCAGAAGGACCCGCAGGTGCTGATCGCGCACGACGACGTCAAGAAGTTCGAGGACCTCAAGGGCAAGACGCTCCTGATCGGCGCGCAGGCCAACCGCGGCTACTGGCCGTGGCTCAAGGCCCGCTTCGGCCTGAAGGACGAACAGACGCGTCCCTACACCTTCAACATCCAGCCCTTCGTGGCCGACCCGAACACCGCGCAGCAGGGCTACCTGACCTCCGAGCCCTACGCCATCCAGAAGGCCGGCGTGAAGAGCACGGTGCTGATGTTCAGCGACCACGGCTACCCCTCCTACGCGGTCACCGTGTCGTGCATGGACAAGACGGTGAAGGAGCGCAGCAAGCAGGTCGCGGCCTTCGTGAAGGCCTCGGCCGAAGGCTGGAAGAGCTACCTGGCCGACCCGGCACCGGCCAACGCGCTGATCAAGAAGGACAACCCCAACATGACCGACGACCAGCTGGCCTACAGCGTGGCCAAGCTGAAAGAGATGGGCATGGTCACGGGCGGCGACGCGGCCAAGCTCGGCATCGGCGTGATCACCGATGCGCGCGCCAAAGCGAGCTACGACTTTCTCGTGGCCTCCAAGCTGCTCGATCCGGCCAAGGTCGACTTGGCCAAAACCTACACGACCGAGTTCGTGAAGGACGCCAAGGTCTTGCCCTGAACCTCGCCGCGCCATGAACCGCATCGAACCCCACACCCTCGCGCCGCCGGTGGCGCCCGCCGTGCCCGCCGTCGAAATCCTCTCGGCCGAGAAGACCTACCCCAACGGCACGCAGGCGCTGCTGCCGGTGGACCTGTCGATCGCCGAAGGCGAGTTCGTCACGTTGCTCGGCCCCTCGGGCTGCGGCAAGAGCACGCTGCTGAAGATGGTGGCGGGCATGCTGGAGCCCAGCGATGGGCGCCTGCTGGTGTGGCGCAAGCCCGTGGCGCAGTTGCACGACTGCCCGCACAAGATGTCGTTCGTGTTCCAGTCGCCCACGCTGATGCCTTGGGCCAGCGTGCAGACCAATGTGCGACTGCCGCTGGACCTGGCGGGCGTGCCCCGCAAGGAGGCCGATGCGCGGGTGACGGAATCGCTCGCGCTCGTGGGGCTGGAGAAGTTCGCCGGTGCGCTGCCGCGTGCGCTGTCGGGCGGCATGCAGATGCGCGTGTCGATCGCGCGCGGCCTGGTCACGCAGCCCGACCTGCTGCTGATGGACGAACCCTTCGGCGCGCTCGACGAGATCACGCGCCACAAGCTCGACGCCGACCTGCTCGAGCTGTGGCGCAAGAAGAAGCTCACGGTGATCTTCGTGACGCACTCGATCCACGAGGCGGTGTTCCTGTCGAGCCGCGTGGTGATGATGGCCGCGCGGCCGGGTCGCGTGGTCGAGCAGTTCCAGATCGACGAGCCCTATCCGCGCCAGGCCGACTTCATGGTCACGCCCGCGTTCGCGCGCCACGCGAAGCAATTGCAGGACAGCCTGCTGCGCGCCAGCACCGCCGAAGAGGAGGCCGCGCCATGAAGACAGCGACAAAGCCCGCGACGCCCCTGTTGAGTCAGCCGCGCGTGCAGCGCGTGCTCTACCCGGTGCTCATCGGCGTGGTGCTGGTCGCGCTGTGGCAGTGGATGGTGGTGGCCATGGAGCTGCCGCCCTACCTCGTGCCCTCGCCCTGGCTGATGGTGCAGACGCTGGTGACCGACTGGGCGCCGCTGGGCAGCGCGCTCCTGGTCACGCTGAAGATCACGGTGCTGTCCTTCGCGCTGGCCACGGTGGCGGGCGTGCTGATCTCGTTCCTGTTCGTACAGAGCAAGCGCATCGAGACCGCGCTCTTTCCGTACGCGGTGCTGCTGCAGGTCACGCCCATCGTGGCCGTGGCGCCGCTGATCATCATCTGGGTGAAGAACCCGGTGGCGGCCATGACGGTGTGCGCGGCGCTGGTGGCGCTGTTTCCCATCATCAGCAACACCACGCTGGGCCTGCGCAGCATCGACCCCGACCTGCAGAGCTACTTCAAGCTGAACCGCGCCACGCGCTGGCAGCAGCTGGTGCGCCTGCGCATCCCGAGCGCGCTGCCGTACTTCTTCGGCGGGCTGCGCATCTCCAGCGGCCTGGCGCTGATCGGCGCGGTGGTGGCGGAGTTCGTGGCCGGCACGGGCGGCTCGGGCGCGGGACTGGCCTACCAGATCCTGCAGGCGGGCTTCCAGCTGAACATTCCGCGCATGTTCGCGGCCCTGTTGCTCATCTCCCTCACCGGTGTCGCGCTCTTCGTTCTGATGGCCTGGCTCACCAAGGTGGCGCTGGGCTCGTGGCACGCGAGCGAACTTTCCCAGGATTGAAATCGACCATGAACGCTCCCGCTTCCGCCATCGAACAACTGCTGCTCGAACTCCCCGACCTCGACTGGATCACCGACGAAGGCCGCGTCACGCGCCTCTCGCAGGACTTCTCCTGGTTCAGCCCGGTGCTCACCCGCCAGCTGAAGGACAAGCGCGCCGACGTGGTGGTGCGCCCGCGCACCGAAGAAGACATCCGCGCGGTGGTGGGCGCCTGCGCGCGCCGCGGCGTGCCCATCACCATTCGCGGCAGCGGCACCGGCAACTACGGCCAGACCACGCCGCTCGCCGGCGGCGTGGTGCTCGACATGACGGGCTACAACGCCTGCCTGTGGGTGCAGCCCGGCGTGGCGCGCGCGCAGGCCGGCATCCGCCTGGGCGAACTCGAGAAGCAGACGAAACCCACCGGCCAGGAGATGCGCTGCGTGCCCTCGACCTACCGCAGCGCGACGTTGGGCGGCCTGTTCGGTGGCGGCTTCGGCGGCGTGGGCTCGATCAACTACGGGCCGCTGGGCGCCCCCGGCAATGTGCTGGGCATCCGCGCGATGACCATCGAGGCCGAGCCGCAGGTGGTCGAGCTGCGCGGCGCCGAAGCGATGCGCATGCACCACCTGTGGGGCACCAACGGCCTCGTGCTGGAGCTGGAGATCGCGCTGGCGCCGGCGCATCCGTGGCTCGAGACGCTGGTGACCTTCGACGACTTCGAGAACGCGCTGAACTTCGCGGACAAGCTCGCACATGCGCCGGGCATCGTGAAGCGCGGCGTCACCTTCTTTGCCGCCCCCATCGCCGACCACCTCGCGCAGCTGGCGGCGCACCTGCCGAAGGGCTGCCACACCGTGCTGTCGCTGGTGGCCGAGCAGAGCGAGCCGGCCATGATGCTGCTGGTGCAAGCGCACGGCGGCACCGTGAGCTACCGCAAGACGGCCGCCGAAGTACAGAAGAGCAACCGCACGCTGATGGAGTTCACCTGGAACCACACGACGCTGCACGCGCTGAAGATCGACCCGACGCTGACCTACCTGCAAAGCGGGTTCATTCCCGGCCGGCATGTCGAGCAGGTCATCGAGATGGAAAAACTGCTGGGCGGCGAGGTCATGATGCACGTCGAGTTCCTGCGCAACGCGGCAGGGCTCCTGACCTGCAGCGGGCTGCAGCTGGTGCGCTTCAGCACCGAGGATCGCCTGAACGAGATCATCGACATCCACCGCGCGCGCCAGGTGCACATCAACAACCCGCACGTGAACATCGTGGAAGACGGCAAGGCCGGCGGTCCGCTGCCGCCGGAAGTCATCGAGGTGAAGAAGCGCTTCGATCCGATGGGCTTGCTGAACCCGGGCAAGCTGCGCGACTGGCCGGTGAAGGCGACGATCGCGAACTGAAGACGACCTCAGCGAGCGTCCGTCAGCCCTTGCGCGCCGCGCTGCTTCGTTGCGCCGGCGCCAGTGCCTTGAGCGCCTGCACGAACTCCTCGAGAAGTGGGGATCGGTAGGTATTCGGACGTGAAAAAAGCGAGATGCGCCTCGGAATCGACAGCGCGTCGACGGGAATCACCTTGACGCCACGCGCCTGAGGCAGTGCGAGCACGGAGACCGGGACGATGCCCATCAGATCGGTCGCTGCAAGCACCGGCAGCGACCAGGACGCATTGAAGTGCACCTCGATCGCGCCTTGCGGCGGCGTCGCGCCGGCGGAACGAAATACCTCGTCCAGCTTCGCGCGTGCAGCCGAATGAACGGACGGCAGCACCCAGGAGAATTTCGACAGATCGCCCATCGCGAGACGGCGACGCGCGAAGACCGGATGCCCCACGCGCGCCACGGCGACGAGCGCATCGGTCAGCAGATCCTCATGCACCAGGCCGTGCGGCATGGATTCATAGGTCGGAATCACGGCGACATCGAGCAGGCCCTGGCGCGTCCAGTCGATCAACTCGTCCGAGGACGCCACTTCCAGGCGCACATGCATGCCCGGGCGACGGGGCTGCAGGGCCGCAAGCGCCGGTGAGAGCACGGCATCCAGAACCGCCAGCGTCGCGCCCACGCGGATGAGCCCGGCACGTCCTGCACGGACGTCGCCCGCATGACGAAGCGCCTCGTCGTGCTCGGACTTCATGCGTTGCGCACGTTCGCGGAACGCGACGCCGAAGGGCGTGAGCGTCATGCCATGGCCCGAGCGCTCGAAGAGACCGAGCCCCATCTCGTCCTCCAGCCGGCGGATCGCCTTGGAAAGCGCCGCGGCCGTCACCGTCAGGCTGGTTGCCGCACGGGCCAGCTGCCCATGGCGCGCCACTTCCAGGAAGTAGTCGAGGTCACGTGCCGAGAAGGACATGAATAAAAGTTAACGAAGTTTTCCCAATTGGAAACACCCGAATCCTAGCCGTTCCTAGACTGCAGTCGCAATGAGTCCCTCCATGAACCCACCCAACATCGTTCTCATCCTTGCCGACAACCTCGGCTGGGGCGAGCTCGGCTGCTACGGCGGCGGGGCGCTGCGGGGCGCGCCCACGCCACGCATCGACGCACTTGCCAGCCAAGGCCTTCTGCTGCAGAACTTCAATGTCGAGAGCGATTGCGTGCCGACGCGCTCCGCGCTGATGAGCGGGCGGCATCCGATCCGCACGGGCTGCCTGCAGTCGGTGCCGCCCGGCCTGCCTCAGGGCCTGGCACGCCGCGAGATCACGCTGGCGCAGTTGCTCTCGGCACAGGGTTATGCGACTGCGCACTACGGCAAATGGCACCTGGGCGATGTTCAAGGCCGCTTCCCGAGCGACCGGGGATTCGACGAGTGGTACGGCATCCCGCGCACCACGGACGAGAGCCAGTTCACGGCCAGTGTCGGCTACGACCCGAGCGTGGCGGACATCCCGTACATCATGCAGGGCCGTGCCGGTGTGCCTTCGCAGAACGTCGAGGAATACAACCTGGATTCGCGCCGGCGCATCGACGAGACGCTGACGAACCGGTCTCTGGAATTCATCCAGCGCAACCACGCGGCACAGAAGCCGTTCTTCCTTTATCTGCCGCTCACGCACCTGCATTTCCCCACCCTGCCTCACCGCGATTTCGCGGGCCGCACCGGCCATGGCGATTTCGCCGACTCCATGGTCGAGATGGACCACCGCGTAGGCCAGGTCATCGACGAGATCGAGCGCCTCGGTATTTCGCAAGACACTCTCTTCATCTTCGCGAGCGACAACGGCCCCGAGTTCCGCGCTCCGTACCGCGGCACGGCCGGCCCCTGGCGCGGCACCTATCACACGGCCATGGAAGGCAGCCTGCGCGTGCCGTGCATCGTGCGCTGGCCAGGCAAGATCGCCGCGGGCCGGGTGAGCAATGAGATCGTGCACGTCACCGACCTCTTCTCCACGCTGGCACGCGCGGGCGGCGCCCGCATTCCCGAGGACAGGCCGATCGATGGCATCGATCAGATGCCCTTCTTCCTCGGCGAACAGAAGTCCTTGCGCGAGGGCTTTCTCTTCCATATCAAGAACGAACTGCGCGCGGTGAAGTGGCGCGACTGGAAGCTGCACTTCTACTGGGAGCCCGAGGTGAACGAAGGCAAGGGCAAGCTCGAGTCGCCCTATCTCTTCAACATCACGCGCGACCCCAAGGAGGAGTCGGATGTGCTCGTCTACAACACGTGGGTCCTGGGGCCGATCCAGCGGATGGTCCGCGCCTTCCATCAGAGTGCGACAGCACATCCTCACACGGCGCCGGGAGCGCCCGACTGAGGCCGCGGACTCCCGACGCGCTCGCGCATCTCCCCACCGTCCCAGAAGGCTCACCCCATGTCCAAGCATCCAGGCGGCCGCCGAGGCCTCTTTCTGATCTTCTGCGCACTCACGGCGCTGGCGTCTTCTGCGACGCTCGCGCAAGAGAAGTACCCCTCTCGAGCGATCACCTGGGTCGTCGGCTACCCACCCGGGGGAAGCGTCGATGTCGTCACGCGCCTTGTCGCTCGCAAGCTGGAAGCGACGCTCGGCCAGCCCATCGTGGTCGACAACAAGCCCGGTGCCACGGGCTCGCTCGCGCTGCGGTATGTGGCGACCCAGCCGGCCGATGGCTACACCCTGGTGACGGTTCCGGGCCCCGTGCTCACGAGCATCCCGATGCCGCAGATCGGCAAGGAGATGAGCGCCATCGCCATGCTCGCCAAAGGCTCCACCGTCCTCGTAGGACCGGCACGGCCCGATGCGCCCAAGGACCTCAAGGCCCTGCTCGCAGACGCATCCGCCCACCCGGACAAGTACAGCTACGGCTCCTCCGGCAACGGCACCGGCCAGCACCTGACCGGCGAACTCATGCAGGCATTGACGGGCGTGACGATGACGCATGTGCCCTACAAGGGCGGCAACCAGGCGGTGACCGACGTGATCGGTGGACAGATCCCCCTGGCCGTACTGGGCATCACGCCCGTGCTCCCGCACATCAAGTCCGGCAAGCTCAAGGCGTACGGGGTTTCCACGGCGACCCGCTCCGCCTCCTTGCCCGAAGTGCCGACACTCAGGGAAGCCGGCATCGCCAACTTCGAGGCCAGCCAGTGGTTCGTCCTCGCTGCGCGCACGGGCCTCCCGGCAGACCGAAGCGATCGCCTCAACGAGGCGGTGGCACAGGCCTTGAAGGACCCGGAGGTCATGAAAGGCTTCGAGAACGTCGGCATGTTTCCTGAAGCCCACAGCGCGAAGCAGACCGCCGACTACATCCACACCGACATGCGGCGCTGGGCAGACCTTGTGAAGAAGAACAAGATCGCGATCGACTAGCTAGCGTGTGGAGTGAACCCCATCGACGGGATCGCGGGGGTCGTCCAAACGAAGCCGTCTGGCCAATGAAAAAGGGCGTTCACTGAACTTCAGTGAACGCCCTAGGTCGTTGTGTGGTGGAGCTGGGGGGATTTGAACCCCCGTCCGCAAGCCTTCATCGCGCAGTTCTACATGTGTAGTGATCTGATTTAAGTCTCGCTTCCGGAGTCGCGCAGTCACACGCTAAACCGGACGCCAGCACCCTATTTTCTCGCCCCGACCCAAGGTACCCAGATCGGAGCCAGCCCATGTAATTATCCTTGCAGCCGGGAGGTCAGGATTGCTCCAGACCCCCTTGCCCAGCCCATCGGCCAACTGTTGCAAGGCTCACTGGCAATTAAGCAGCGAGTGCGAAACGTTCGTCGTTTGCAGTTAGTTTGTTTGAATCTGTTTTACGAGCGCATTCAGCTCGACATGCCCCGCTGCGACTCCGAACCCACGTCGAAACCAGTGCAGCCCCAAGCGACTCATTTTAGGCGCTATTGAGTAACTTCAAGAGCTCCAGGGGCGAAGAGATTGAGGCATCGGCTTTCCACAGCGCCGCATCGGCTTGCGAACCCATGTAGCCGTAGGTGGCCGCCACGGTTCCCATGCCTGCGGCGCGGCCCGCGATGATGTCGCGCTCGTCGTCTCCCACGTAGATGCAGGCCTCGGACGCCACGCCCAGGCGGCGCGCTGCCTCGTGCAGCGGCTCGGGGTGCGGCTTGGAGAACGGCGTGGTGTCGCCGCTCACGATGGCGCCCGCGCTTGCGAAGAGCGGCATCGCG
Organism: Variovorax sp. GW531-E2; assembly: GCF_059423125.1. NCBI lineage: Bacteria > Pseudomonadati > Pseudomonadota > Betaproteobacteria > Burkholderiales > Comamonadaceae > Variovorax > Variovorax sp. GW531-E2. The sequence continues at coordinate 166,139 of NZ_JBWKXQ010000005.1, forward strand.
CCGGTCAGCGGGTCGGTGAAGCGGGCCGACTTGTTGGTGACCACGCCCCAGCGCAGGCCGCGCTCGCGGATCGCCTCGATCAGCGGCGCCACGCCGTCGAACACGAGGGTGTTGAGCAGCATGCGACGCTCGTAGGCGACGTAGAACTCTTCGCGCAGCGCATCGAACTCGGGCGCATCGGGCGTGATGCCAAACGCGATGCCGAGCATGCCGCGCGCGCCAGCGCCGGCCATCGGGCGGTAGCGCTCCAGGGGGTAGGGCTCCAGGCCGCGGTCAGTGCGCATCTTGTCGGCGGCTGCGCCGAGGTCGGGCGCGCTGTCGATCAGCGTGCCGTCGAGGTCGAACAGGATGGCCTGTGTCTTTTCTCCCGCCATCATCCTTGCGCCTCCGGCAGCGCCGGCTTCTGGGTCGCGAAGAGGTAGTTGACGCTGGTGTCGGCGCTGAGCCAGTAGCGCCGGGTCAGCGGGTTGTGTTCCATGCCCCGGGTGTGACGCAGGTCCAGGCGGGCGGCGCGGCAGTAGCCGGCCAGCTCGCTGGGACGGATCAGCTTGGGGTACTCGTGCGTGCCGCGCGGCAGCATGCCCAGGACGTACTCGGCGCCCACGATCGCCAGCATGAAGGACTTCAGGTTGCGATTGATGGTCGAGAAGAACACCCAGCCGCCCGGCTTCACCAGCGTGGCGCAGGCCTGGATCACAGACGCCGGATCGGGCACGTGCTCCAGCATTTCCATGCAGGTGACGACATCGAAGCTGCCGGGCTGCTCGGCCGCCAGCGCCTCGGCGCTGACTTCGCGGTACTTCACGCCACGCGTCCCGGCTTCAAGCGCATGCAGTTGCGCGACCTTGAGGGCCTTGCTCGCGAGGTCGATGCCCAGCACGTCGGCACCCTTGCGCGCCATCGAATCGGCCAGGATGCCGCCGCCACAGCCGATATCGACCACACGTTGGCCCGAAATAGGCGCAATACCGTCAATCCAATCGAGTCGCAATGGATTGATTTCGTGCAACGGGCGGAATTCGCTCTCCAAATCCCACCACCGGTGGGCAAGCTCCGAAAACTTGGCCAGTTCGGCCGGGTCTGCATTCACGTTTTCTGTCATATGGCAATTATGAAGCGAGCAAAGCCCGACTCGAAAGCAATGGGCTTGCGTCAGGCCCGACTGCGAATTCGACAGGCATAAAAAAACCCCGCCGAGGCGGGGTTTTTATCGGTCGATGGAATCGATCGATCAGTTGGCGCGGGTGCCAACCACTTCGATTTCCACGCGACGGTTCTTGGCGCGGCCTTCCTTGGTGCGGTTGTCAGCCACAGGCTGCTTCTCGCCCTTGCCTTCGGTGTAGACGCGGTTGCGTTCGATGCCCTTCGAGACCAGGAAGGCCTTGACGGCTTCGGCGCGACGCACCGACAGACGCTGATTGTAGGCGTCGGTACCGATGGAGTCGGTGTGACCCACAGCGATGATGACTTCGAGGTTCACGCCACGGATCTTCTCGACCAGGTCGGTCAGCTTGGCGCGACCTTCAGGCTTCAGAACCGACTTGTCGAAGTCGAAGAAGGCGTCAGCAGCGAAGGTGACCTTCGAAGCAGCGACTTGAGCCGGGGGAGCCACGGGAGCCACGCCAGGAGCGGTGGGCACAGCAGCCGGAGCAGCCGGAACCAGAGCGCCGTCGCAACCGGCGGCAGCCGTTGCGGGCGTCCAGTTGGCATCGCGCCAGCACAGTTCGTTCGTGCCGTTCTTCCAGACCAGTTCGCCGGTGCCGTTTTGCCAGTTGTCGATCGTAGGACCGCCGTTCGCAGCGGTGACACGGGTCTGCGCGCCGGCGGCAGTGGCGAGCGCAGCGACTGCAAACATCATCGCCACTTTATTCAGTTTCTTCATGGTTCTCCTCTTGGGGAAAAAGCCGCAGCCGCGCTGCGAATCAAGGACGCTTTAAGTGACCACCACCCAAAACGTTGAGACGATTGTGCCATAGGGTCTTTGGCAAACAGGCCGCTGGACGCCCCTGAAGCGTAGGACGGAGGCGGAATAGAGCCCTTGTGTTGCGGCGGTGCGACACCCCTCACAGCGTAAAATTTCGCCTTCCTGCCGCCAGCCTCTTGCTCATGACCTCCTTCGCCAAAGAAACCCTGCCCATCAGTCTCGAAGAGGAAATGCGCAGCAGCTACCTCGATTACGCCATGAGCGTGATCGTCGGCCGGGCGCTTCCCGACGCCCGCGATGGCCTCAAGCCGGTGCACCGGCGCGTGCTGTACGCGATGCACGAGCTCAACAACGACTGGAACCGGCCCTACAAGAAGTCGGCCCGTATCGTCGGTGACGTGATCGGTAAGTACCACCCGCACGGCGACCAGTCGGTCTACGACACCATCGTCCGGCTGGCCCAGGACTTCTCGATGCGCCACATGCTGGTCGACGGCCAGGGCAACTTCGGGTCGGTCGACGGCGACAACGCCGCCGCAATGCGTTATACGGAAATCCGGCTGGCCAAAATTGCGCATGAAATGCTGGCCGATATCGACAAGGAAACTGTCGACTTTCAGGACAATTACGACGGCTCCGAAAAAGAACCGAAAGTTTTGCCCAGCCAGCTGCCGAATTTGCTGGTCAATGGCTCCGGCGGTATTGCGGTCGGCATGGCCACCAATATCCCGCCGCACAACCTGAATGAAGTGGTGGATGCCTGCCTGTATCTGCTGCGCAATCCGCAGGCGAGCATCGACGAACTGATGGAAATCGTGCCGGCGCCCGACTTCCCCACCGCCGGCATCATCTACGGCATCAACGGCGTGAAGGACGGCTACCGCACAGGCCGCGGCAAGGTCGTGATGCGCGCCAAGTGCCACTTCGAGGACATCGACCGCGGCCAGCGCCAGGCGATCATCGTCGACGAGCTCCCCTACCAGGTCAACAAGAAGACGCTGCAGGAGCGCATGGCCGAGCTGGTGCACGAGAAGAAGATCGAAGGCATCAGCCACATCCAGGACGAGTCCGACAAGTCGGGCATGCGCCTCGTGATCGAACTCAAGCGCGGCGAAGTGCCCGAGGTGGTGCTCAACAACCTCTACAAGCAGACCCAGCTGCAGGACACCTTCGGCATCAACATGGTGGCGCTGGTCGACGGCCAGCCCAAGCTGTGCAACCTGAAGGACCTGATCGAGGTCTTCCTGCAGCACCGCCGCGAAGTGGTCACGCGCCGCACCGTCTTCACGCTGCGCAAGGCCCGCGAACGCGGCCACGTGCTCGAAGGCCTGGCGGTGGCGCTGGCCAACATCGACGAGTTCATCCGCATCATCCGCGAGTCGCCCACCCCGCCGGTCGCCAAGGCCGAGCTCATGACCCGCAGCTGGGACAGCAAGCTGGTGCGCGAAATGCTCACGCGTTCGCGCGCCGACGGCGGCGTGATCAACGCCGACGACTACCGCCCCGAAGGCCTCGAGCGTGAATACGGCATGGGCGGCGACGGCCTGTACCGCCTGTCGGAAACGCAAGCGCAGGAAATCCTGCAGATGCGTCTGCAGCGCCTGACCGGCCTCGAGCAGGACAAGATCGTCGCCGAGTACAAGGACGTCATGGCCGAGATCGACGACCTGCTCGACATCCTGGCCAAGCCCGAGCGCGTCTCGATCATCATTGGCGACGAACTCGGCGAGATCAAGCAGGAGTTCGGCCAGTCGAAGATCGGCGCCCGCCGCAGTCTGGTCGAGCACAGCGCCTACGACCTCTCGACCGAAGACCTGATCACGCCGACCGACATGGTCGTCACGCTCTCGCACAGCGGCTACATCAAGAGCCAGCCGCTGGGCGAGTACCGCGCGCAAAAGCGCGGCGGGCGCGGCAAGCAGGCCACGTCCACCAAGGACGACGACTGGATCGACCAGCTCTTCATCGCCAACACGCACGACTACATCCTGTGCTTCTCCAACCGCGGCCGGCTGTACTGGCTCAAGGTGTGGGAAGTGCCGGCAGGTTCGCGCGGCTCGCGCGGACGCCCCATCGTCAACATGTTCCCGCTGCAGGAAGGCGAGAAGATCAACGTCGCCCTCGCCCTCACCGGCGAGAAGCGCAACTTCCCGGCCGACCAGTACGTGTTCATGGCAACCTCGATGGGCACGGTCAAGAAGACGGCGCTCGACGAATTCAGCAACCCGCGCAAGGGCGGCATCATTGCCGTGAACCTCGATGAAGGCGACTACCTCATCGGCGCGGCGCTCACCGACGGCAAGCACGACGTGATGCTCTTCAGCGACAACGGCAAGGCCGTGCGCTTCGACGAGGAAGACGTCCGCCCGCTGGGCCGCAACGCCCGCGGCGTGCGCGGCATGTCGCTGGAGCCGGGCCAGGGCGTGATCGCCATGCTGGTGGCCGAGGACGAGCAGCAGAGCGTGCTCACCGCCACCGAAAATGGTTACGGAAAACGCACAAGCATTACCGAATACACGCGTCATGGCCGCGGAACCAAAGGCATGATCGCGATTCAACAGAGTGAGCGCAACGGCAAGGTCGTTGCCGCCACGCTCGTTCATGCGGACGATGAGATCATGCTCATCACCGACAAGGGTGTGCTCGTGCGCACCCGTGTGGCCGAGATTCGCGAACTGGGTCGGGCGACGCAAGGCGTCACGCTGATCGGGCTCGACGAAGGCGCCAAACTCAGCGGGCTTCAACGCATCGTCGAAAACGACGCGAACGGCGAAGGTGAGCCGGACGCAGACGACACTTCCACATCTTCAACGGAGAATCCTCAGTGAAAAAACAACTCAAGCTCGCACTCCTGACCGCTGCCCTCGCCGGCTCGTCCATGGCCGCCATGGCCCAGGACAAGGCCACGCTGATCAAGCAGTTCATCGAGATCCAGCGCCCCGGCATCGAGTCGCTGGCACGCGGCCTGATCGAGCAGTCGAGCGCCCCCATCGCGCAAGCCGGTTCGCAGTACCTGCAGACCCAGGTGCCCGAAGCCAAGCGCGAATCCGCCGCCAAGGCCGCCGACGCCGAGCTGAAGAAGTACTTCGACGACGCCTACCCGCTGGTGCGAGACAAGGCCGTGCAGATCGCCCCTGGCGCCCTCACGCCCATCCTCGAGCAGAACTTCAGCGAAGACGAACTCAAGCAGCTGCTGGCCTGGATCAACTCGCCCCTGAGCAAGAAGTACCAGGAACTGAACCCGAAGATGCAGACCGCTCTGACGGAAAAGCTGGTGACCGAAACCCGCGCCACCATCGAACCCAAGATGCGCGCACTCGACACCAACGTCGCCAAGGCCCTCGGTGCTCCGACCGACGGCGCAGCAGCTCCCGCCAAGGCGCCCGCCGCCAAGGCTCCCGCCAAGAAGTAAAGCAACGTGACCCAGCAGCAGACGCCGGCCGGCAAGCGCCCCTACAACTTTTCGGCCGGTCCGGCTGCCATGCCGGAGGCGGTGCTGCAACGCGCCGCTTCCGAGATGCTCGATTGGCAGGGCAGCGGCATGAGCGTGATGGAGATGAGCCATCGCGGCAAGGAATTCGGTGCCATCTGCACCCAGGCCGAAGCCGACATCCGCACGCTGCTGGCCATCCCCTCGCACTTTCACATCCTGTTCATGCAGGGTGGCGGCCTCGGCGAGAACGCCATCGTGCCGCTGAACCTGTCGCGCGGTGGCGTTGCCGACTTCGTCGTCACCGGCAGCTGGAGCGCCAAGTCGCACAAGGAAGCGCAGCGCTACTGCACCGCCCGCGTGGCGGCCAGCAACGCCGACAACCAGCACACGCAGCTGCCCGATCCCGCCAGCTGGCAGCTGTCCGCCGATGCCTCGTACGTGCACGTGTGCAGCAACGAGACCATCAACGGCATCGAATTCCAGCAACTCCCCGACCTGGCCGCGCTCGGCAGCAAGGCGCCACTGGTCATCGATTTTTCTTCCCACGTGGCTTCGCGCAGCGTCGACTGGAGCCGCGTCGGCCTGGCCTTCGGCGGCGCCCAGAAGAACCTCGGCCCCGCCGGCCTGACCATCGTGGTCGTGCGCGACGACCTGCTGGGCCATGCGCTCGAGATCTGCCCGAGCGCGTTCAACTACAAGACCGTGGCCGACAACCACTCCATGTACAACACCCCGCCGACCTGGGGCATCTACATGGCAGGGCTCACGTTCCAGTGGCTGCTGCAGCAGACCGAGGGCGCGCTCACCGGCGTTGCCGCCATGGAGCAACGCAATGTCGAGAAGGCGAAGCTGCTGTACGACTTCATCGACGGTTCCGACTTCTACGCCAACCGCATCGACGCCAACTGCCGTTCGCGCATGAATGTGCCGTTCTTCCTGGCCGACGAGGGGCGCAACGAGGCCTTCCTGGCCGGCGCACGCGAAGCCGGGCTGCTGCAGCTCAAGGGCCACAAGTCGGTCGGTGGCATGCGCGCAAGCATCTACAACGCCATGCCGCTGGCAGGGGTGCAAGCCTTGGTGGCCTACATGAGAGAATTCGAGCGATCGCATGCGTAGGCGCATGCCCTGTTGCTCGCACCGATGACCGCCTCTGCCCCCACACCACCCACCACCCCCGACAATTCCGAAAGCCTGGCCGGTCTGCGCGTGCAGATCGACTCCCTCGACCAACGGCTGCTGAGCCTGCTCAATGAGCGCGCCCATGTGGCCGAGCTGGTCGGCGAGGTCAAGAAGCGCGAAGGCACGCCCTTCTTCCGCCCCGACCGCGTCGCCGCGGTCATCGACAAGATGCAGAAAAGCAATGGCGGTCCGCTCAAGGACCTCCATGTCGCGGCCATCTGGCGCGAGATCATGTCGGCCTGCCTCGCCCTCGAGTCGCCCCAGCGCGTGGCGGTGCTTGGCCCCGAGGGCACCTTCTGCGAACAAGCCGCCATCGAGTACTTCGGCGGCGCCGCCGACCTGATCTACTGCGCCAGCTTCGACGAGGTGTTCCACGCCACCGCCGCAGGCAGCGCCCAGTACGGCGTGGTCGGCGTCGAGAACTCGACCGAAGGCGTGGTCACGCGCTCGCTCGACCTGTTCCTGCACTCGCCCACCCATGTGGTCGGCGAAGTCAGCCTGCTGGTGCGTCACCACCTGATGCGCAGCAGCAATTCGCTCGAAGGCGTCGAGGCCGTGCTGGCCCATCCGCAGGCACTGGCGCAGTGCCAGACCTGGCTGTCCAAGCACCTGCCCAACGCCGAGCGGCGCGCCGTGTCGAGCAACGCCGAAGGCGCGCGCCTCGCGGCCACCAACCCGGCCTGGGCCGCGCTGGCCGGCGAACGCGCCGCCACCCGCTTCGGCCTGCACATCGTGGCGCACGCCATCCAGGACGATTCGTACAACCGCACCCGCTTCTCGGTGATCTGCCTGCCGCAGACGCTGGCCATGCCGCCGGCCTCGGGCAAGGACTGCACGAGCCTGATCGTCTCGGTGCCCAACCGCCCCGGCGCGGTGCACGACCTGCTGGTGCCGCTGAAGGCCAACAACGTCTCGATGACGCGCTTCGAGTCGCGCCCCGCGCGCACCGGCCAGTGGGAGTACTACTTCTACATCGACCTCGACGGCCACCCCTCGCAGCCCAACGTGGCCGCGGCGCTGGCCGAACTGCGCGGCCTCTGCGCCTTCTACAAGGTGCTCGGCGCCTACCCGATCAAAGCCTGAGCCGAACGGACCGACGCGATGTTCGAGCAACTGGGATTGATCGGCTGCGGCCTCATGGGCGGCTCCTTTGCGCTCGCGCTCAAGCGCGCGAAGCTGGTGAAACGCGTGGTGGGCTACAGCAAGTCGCCCTCCACCACCGAGCGGGCGCGCCAGCTCGGCGTGATCGACGTGGCGGCGCCCTCGGCGCTGCTGGCGGTGTCGGGTGCCGACATCGTGCTGCTGGCCGTGCCGGTGGCCGCCTCGGAAGCCACCTTCAAGGCGATCCGCCACGGCATCTCGGCCGACACGCTGGTGATGGACGTGGGCTCGACCAAGGGCGACGTGATCGAGGCCGCGCGCAACGGCCTGCAAAAGCAATTCGCGAACTTCGTGCCGGCGCACCCGATCGCCGGCAAGGAAGTCTCCGGCATCGAGCATGCCGAAGCCTCGCTCTTTACCGGCCGCCAGGTCGTGCTGACCCCCGTCAAGACCACGCTGCGCTCCAACGTGCAGCGCGCCTCGCAGGTGTGGAGCGGCATCGGCGCCAACGTCGTCACCATGACGCACGAAGAGCACGACGCTGCCTTCGCCGCCGTGAGCCACCTGCCGCACCTGCTGGCCTTTGCTTACACCAACGCACTCACCGGCCAGCCGCAGGGCGACCGCTTCCTGAGCCTCGCGGGACCGGGCTTTCGCGACTTCTCGCGCATCGCCGCCAGCGACCCCGTCATGTGGCGCGACGTGCTGCTCGCCAATCGCGAGCAGGTGCTGCAGCAGTCGCAGGCCTTCCGCAAGGCGCTGGAAGACCTCGAGACGCTGATGACCGCCGGCGACCTGCAGGGCCTGGAGCAATCCATCGCCGCCGCCAGCAAGGCACGCGCCGCCTGGCGGCCGAATTCGAGCACCGATGCTCTGGCCCAGCAGGACAGCTGACATGTTCTCGACCGCCTTCCTCGACCTCCCACCCCTCGCGGGCGCCGCCGGCACGGTCCGGCTGCCGGGCTCCAAGAGCATCTCCAACCGCGTGCTGCTGCTGGCGGCGCTCGCCAGCGGCACCACCACGATCCACGACCTGCTCGATTCCGACGACACGCGCGTGATGCTCGACGCCCTGCGCGCGCTGGGCTGCGGCATCGAGCCGGCCGGCGCCTCGCTGCGCATCACGGGCCTGGGCGGCCAGTTGCCGCCGTCGCTGGGCGCGACGCTGCTGCCGCTGTTCCTGGGCAATGCCGGCACCGCCATGCGTCCGCTGACGGCGGCGCTGTCGCTGCTCGGCGGCGAGTTCGAACTCAGCGGCGTGCCGCGCATGCACGAGCGCCCGATCGGCGACCTGGTCGACGCCCTCACGCAGCTGGGCTGCCGCATCGACTACCTCGGCAACCCCGGCTACCCGCCGCTGCGCATCCACCCGGTGTCGCACGACGAGCTGGCGCTGGGCGCACCGATCCGCGTGCGCGGCGACGTGTCGAGCCAGTTCCTCACCGCCCTGCTGCTGGCGCTGCCGCTCGCGGCGGCCGACGACATCGTGATCGAGGTGGTCGGCGAGCTGATCTCCAAGCCCTACATCGAGATCACGCTGAACCTGCTGGCACGCTTCGGCATCACGGTGCAGCGCGACGGCTGGGAGCGCTTCACCATCCCCGCCGGCAGCCGCTACAGCTCGCCGGGCGAGATCCACGTCGAGGCGGACGCCTCGTCTGCTAGCTATTTCATAGCGCTCGGCGCCATTGCGACGGGCGTTTCGGGGCAGAACGGCATCCGTATCGAAGGCGTCGGCGCGGCCTCGATCCAGGGCGACATCCGCTTCATCGACGCCGCCCAACAGATGGGCGCGCTGGTCGACAGCGGCCCGAACTGGCTCGAAATCCGCCGCGGCGCCTGGCCCCTGAAGGCCATCGACCTCGACGCGAACCACATCCCCGACGCCGCCATGACGCTGGCCGTCATGGCGCTTTATGCCGATGGCCCGAGCACGCTGCGCAACATCGCGAGCTGGCGCGTGAAGGAAACCGACCGCATCGACGCCATGGCGAACGAGCTGCAAAAGCTCGGCGCGACGGTCGAGGCCGGGCCCGATTTCATCCGCGTCCACCCCCTCCCCGCCGCCGGCTGGCGGCCCGCCAGCATCCGCACCTACGACGACCATCGGGTCGCCATGTGCTTCTCGCTCGCGGCCTTCAATCCGGCCGGTGTGCCGGTGCGCATCCTCGAGCCGCACTGCGTCGCCAAGACCTTCCCCGACTACTTCGAGACCCTGTTCTCGGTGGCCGAGGCTGCCGAGGTGCCCGTGATCTGCATCGACGGCCCGACCGCCTCGGGCAAGGGCACGCTGGCCGCCGAGGTGGGGCGCCTGCTGGGCTACCACTACCTCGATTCGGGGTCGCTCTACCGCGTGACCGGGCTCGCCGCGTGCCGCGCCGGCCTGGAGGCCAACGCCGCGAACGAAGCACAGATCGCCGCACTGGCCGCCGCCCTGCCCCTGCAGTTCACCGAGGGCAAGGTGCTGCTGGCCGGCGAAGACGTGAGCGACGACATCCGCACCGAAGCCGCCGGCATGGACGCCTCGCGCGTCTCCGCGCTGCCGGCCGTGCGCGAGGCGCTGCAGGACCTGCAGCATCGCTTTCGCCGCCTGCCCGGCCTCGTGGCCGATGGGCGCGACATGGGCACCGTGATCTTCCCCGACGCGGCGCTCAAGGTGTTCCTCACAGCGGGTGCCGCTCAGCGCGCCGAACGGCGGCATAAGCAGTTGATTTCAAAGGGTATTTCGACTACACTCGACAGTCTTCGCTCCGACTTGGAAGCACGTGACGCCCGGGACTCTTCCCGCAGCGTTGCACCTCTGAAGCCGGCGCAAGACGCTCGCCACCTCGACAACTCCCAGCTGTCCATCGAACGCTCGATCGACACGGTGTTGAACTGGTGGCAAGAAATTCAACCGTTCAAGTCCGCTTGAGCGGATTGAAGTGCAGCCTTTCAAGTCCGCTTGAAAGGCTTGCGTCTCCCGGGTGTTCCGGGTGGCGCCTACCGCTCCAGCAGGCTCCTTCCGCGCGACAGCGCACCGGCCTGCTGGTTGTTCAACCAACCGGGCTCACGCCCACAACCTAACCGCCGTCTACAGACCCCACAGCAGCCGCACGCAATTTCGCAAGAGCGCCTGCCAACCCTGCCTGACGGAAGGAACCATAAATGTCTGAATCTTTTGCCGACCTATTCGAAGAGTCCCTGAAGCGTTCCGAAATGCGCAGCGGCGAGGTCATCACCGCCGAAGTCGTTCGTGTCGAACACAACCACGTCGTCGTCAACGCCGGTCTGAAGTCCGAAGCGTATGTGCCGATCGAAGAGTTCAAGAACGACAAGGGCGAACTCGAAGTCCAGGCCGGCGATTTCGTTTCCGTTGCCATCGGCAGCGTTGAAAACGGCTACGGCGACACCATCCTCTCGCGCGACACCGCCAAGCGTCTGGCTTCGTGGCTCGCCCTGGAGAAGGCTCTGGAATCGGGCGACTTCGTCACCGGCACCACCAGCGGCAAGGTCAAGGGCGGTCTCACCGTTCTGGTCAACGGCATCCGTGCATTCCTGCCGGGCTCGCTGATCGACACGCGTCCGATCAAGGACCTGACCCCGTACGAAAACAAGACCCTCGAATTCAAGGTCATCAAGCTCGATCGCAAGCGCAACAACGTCGTGCTGTCGCGCCGTGCCGTGGTCGAAGCCAGCATGGGCGAAGAACGCGCCAAGCTGATGGAAACCCTGAAGGAAGGCGCAGTCGTGCGCGGCGTAGTCAAGAACATCACCGAATACGGTGCGTTCGTGGACCTCGGCGGCATCGACGGCCTGCTGCACATCACCGACATGGCATGGCGCCGTGTCCGCCACCCGAGCGAAGTCGTTCAGGCCGGCCAGGAAATCACCGCCAAGATCCTCAAGTTCGACACCGAAAAGAACCGTGTCTCGCTGGGTCTCAAGCAAATGGGTGACGACCCGTGGATGGGCGTTTCGCGCCGCTACCCGCAATCGACCCGCCTGTTCGGCAAGGTCACGAACATTGCCGACTACGGCGCGTTCGTCGAACTCGAACCCGGCATCGAAGGCCTGGTGCACGTCTCCGAAATGGACTGGACCAACAAGAACATCGCTCCGAACAAGATCGTCTCGCTGGGCGACGAAGTCGAAGTCATGGTCCTGGAAATCGACGAAGACAAGCGCCGCATCAGCCTGGGCATGAAGCAGTGCAAGGCCAACCCGTGGCAAGAGTTCGCTCAGAACACGAAGCGTGGCGACCGCGTCAAGGGCCCGATCAAGTCGATCACCGACTTCGGCGTGTTCGTGGGTCTGGCTGCCGGCATCGACGGCCTGGTTCACCTCTCGGACCTCTCGTGGAACGAAACCGGCGAAACCGCCGTTCGCAACTACAAGAAGGGCCAGGAAGTCGAAGCGATCGTGCTGGCTGTCGACGTCGACCGCGAACGCATCTCGCTGGGCATCAAGCAGCTCGACAGCGATCCGTTCACCACGTTCACCACCGTGAACGACAAGGGCCAGATCGTGACCGGCAAGGTCAAGACCGTGGACGCCCGCGGCGCTGAAATCGACCTCGGCGAAGACATCATCGGCTACCTGCGTGCTTCGGAAATCTCGCGCGACCGCGTCGAAGATGCCCGCAACGTGCTCAAGGAAGGCGACGAAGTCACGGCCATCGTGGTGAATGTGGATCGCAAGACCCGCAACATCCAGCTGTCGATCAAGCAGAAGGACATGGTCGACGAACAAGGCGCCATGGCCAGCCTGAGCCAGCAGTCGGCACGCGAAAACGCGGGCACGACCAGCCTGGGCGCCCTGCTGCGCGCCAAGCTCGACAACAGCGACAACAAGTAAGCTGAGTCCGAAGACAGAGGCAGGCCCCCGGGGCCGCTCTGTCTTTTTTTTCGTCCACGTTTTTCGTTTATGTTTGGCCTATGACCCGCTCAGACCTCGTCGAAGAACTCGCAGCCCGTTTCGCGCAGCTCACGCACCGCGATGCCGAATACGCCGTCAAGACCATCCTGGACGCCATGAGCGACGCGCTGGTGCGCGGCCATCGCATCGAGATCCGTGGCTTCGGCAGCTTCTCGGTCAACCGCCGTCCGCCGCGCATCGGCCGCAACCCGCGTTCGGGCGAGAGCGTGCAGATTCCCGAGAAGCGCGTGCCGCACTTCAAGCCGGGCAAGGCGCTGCGCGAAGCCGTCGACGCGAAGACCGCCGAGCTCGATGCAGGCAAGGAAGCCGCTGGCCGCAAGGCCTGATGCAAATGAATGCAAACGTAGAATGCTCCCGGCAACGGGAACAGCTATGAAGTACCTCCTGTGGCTGCTCAAGGCAGCCATTTTTTTTACGCTCTTCGCCTTCGCGCTGAACAACCAGCACGACGCGACCGTCTACTTCTTCTTCGGAACCCACTGGCGCGCGCCGCTGGTGCTCGTCGTGCTCGCGGCCTTTGCCGGCGGGCTCGTGGTCGGCGCGCTGGGCATGCTGCCCGGCTGGTGGAAACACCGCGCCGCCGCGGCCCAGGTGCCTGCGGTTTCCGAAGCCCCCTCGCCCGCACCGCTGGCCACTGCGACCGCCTCCGCGGCAACGCCGTCCATCTCCGCCACCGACCTTCCCGCCGTACGTCAACATGGACTTTGATCCCAGCTGGCTGCTGATCGGCCTGCCCGTCGCCTTCGTGCTGGGCTGGCTCGCATCGCGCTTCGACATCCGCCAGCTCAAGCTCGAGAACCGGCAGGCGCCCAAGGCCTACTTTCGCGGCCTGAACTTCCTGCTCAACGAGCAGCAGGACCAGGCCATCGACGCCTTCATCGAGGCCGTACAGAACGACCCCGACACGCAGGAGCTGCACTTCGCGCTCGGCAACCTGTTCCGCCGCCGCGGCGAGTACCAGCGCGCCGTGCGCGTGCACGAGCACCTGCTGGGCCGCGGCGACCTGAGCCGCGCCGACCGCGAGCGCGCGCAGCACGCGCTGGCGCAAGACTTCCTGCGCGCCGGCCTGCTCGACCGCGCCGAAGCGGCGCTGCAGAAGCTCGAAGGTACGCGCTACGAGAACGAGGCCCGCCTCGCGCTGCTGGCCATCTACGAACGCTCGCGCGAATGGGCACAGGCCGCCGACGTGGCGCAGAAGCTCGACGAGTCCGACCAGGCCAGCTACAGCACGCGCCGCGCCCACCACCTGTGCGAGCAGGCCAACGAACGCGTCGCGGCCGGCGACCTGCAGGGCGCCAGCGACCTGCTCACGCAGGCCCGCGCCCTGGCGCCGCAGGCACCGCGCCCGGCCATCGACACCGCCACCTTGCAGCTGCGCAACGGCGAAGCCGCCGCGGCCTTCGACACGCTCGAAGGGCTCAGCGACACGGCACCGCTGGCGCTGCCGCTGTATGCCGCGTCGCTGCAGAAAGCCGCCGTGGCCGCGCAGCGCGAAGGCGAGGCGCTGGCGCTGCTGCAGCGGCGCTATGCCGAGTCGCCGTCGATCGACGTGCTCGAAGCGATGATCGCGCTCGGCGGCACACCCGACGCCACGCCATCGGACACGCCCACCGAAGCCCCCACGCCGCGCGACAGCTACATCGCCCACCTCGCGCACCAGCCCTCGCTCGTCGCGGCGTCGCGCTGGCTCGCCGGCGAGCGCTTCGAGCACGAGCAGTTCCACCCGCAGGTGCAACGCGCGCTCGACCAGGCGACCCGTCCGCTCATGCGCTACCGCTGCGCGGCCTGCGGCTTCGAGGCGCACCAGTACTTCTGGCACTGCCCCGGCTGCCAGGCCTGGGACAGCTACCCGCCGCGGCGCGTGGAAGAACTCTGACCACGGTTCGGAACAATCGTCACACGGGGCCCTGGGCCCCGTTTTCACGTCAACTGCCGCGCGCCCCCTCTCGTTGAGCCGAAGCCGATATTCCTGTCGGCATAGCCATACCAACGATTGAAGAGGGAGTTTTCACCATGTTCAAGAAAGTCATCGCCACGCTCGCCATGTGCTTCGCGGCCGTCTCGTTCGCCGCCGTCGACGCCAACAAGGGCAGCGCCGCCGACCTCGACGGCCTCAAGGGCGTCGGCCCCTCGCTGTCCAAGCGCATCCTCGACGCTCGCAAGGAGGGCGAGTTCAAGGACTGGCCCGACCTCATGCAGCGCGTGAAGGGCGTGAAGGAAAAGAGCGCGGCCAAGCTGTCGGCCGAAGGCCTGACGGTCAACGGCCAGAGCTTCAACGGCGCGGCGGCCCCGGCCAAGGCAGGCAAGGCCGCCAAGGTGGCCGAGGCGAAACCCGCCAAGCAGTGACGCCAACCTGAACCGAAGAAACCGCCCCCGAGGCGGTTTTTTCATGCCCGCGCCGGGTGCCGCATCGACACCACATGGCAGGGAAATGCCTCAGCGAATGGCCCGGAATTTGCACGTATGCTTTTCTTTCATTCAGCTTTGACTACATTCCGGAGCGCGTCCATGAATCACAAGTTCGGCATTGCCCTGGCGGGCCTCACCCTTGGCGCCGCCGCCTTCGCGCAAACCAAGTGGGACCTGCCCACCGCCTACCCCGCGACCAACTACCACACCGAGAACATCACGCAGTTCGCCAAAGACGTGGACGCGGCCACCGGCGGCAAGCTGAAGATCACGGTGCACGCCAACGCGTCGCTGTTCAAGGCGCCCGAAATCAAGCGCGCCGTGCAAAGCGGCCAGGCCCAGGCCGGCGAGATCCTGCTGGCCAACTACGCCAACGAGAACCCGATCTACGCGCTGGACGGCGTGCCCTTCCTGGCCACCACCTATCCCGAGGCCCGCAAGCTCTACGACGCCTCCAAGCCCGCGATGGACAAGCTGCTGGCCGCGCAAGGCATCAAGGTGCTGTTCGTGGTGCCCTGGGCGCCGCAGGGCATTTACACCAAGAAGGAGATCGGCTCGGTGGCCGACCTGCGCGGCATCAAGTGGCGCGCCTACAGCCCGGCCACGGCCAAGATCGCCGAGCTCATCGGCGCGCAGCCCGTGCAGATCCAGCAGGCCGAACTGAGCGCCGCCATGGCCACCGGCGTGATCGAGAGCTACATGAGCTCGGGCTCCACCGGCTACGACACCAAGACCTTCGAGCACATCAAGAACTTCTACGACACGCAGGCCTGGATTCCGAAGAACGCGATCCTCGTGAACGCCAAGGCCTTCGATGCGCTCGATGCCGCCGGCAAGGCCGCCGTCGCCAAGGCCGCCGCCGACGCGGAAGCACGCGGCTGGAAGGTCGCGCAGGAGAAGAACGACGAGTACAAGCGCCTGCTGGCCGAGCGCGGCATGAAGATCCACAAGCCCTCGCCCAAGCTGGACACCGACATGCGCCAGGTCGGCGGCATCATGCAGGCCGACTGGCTCAAGGCTGCCGGTGCCGACGGCGCGGCGATCGTCGACTCCTACAGGAAGAAGTAAGCCGTGAGGCGCTTCCTCGACCGCCTGTACAACGGTGCCGGCGCGCTCGGCGCGTTCTGCGTGTTCCTGATCTTCGTGCTGATGATCGTGGCCGGCGTGGGCCGACAGATGAACTGGCACGTGAGCGGACTCAACGACGCGGTGGCCTGGCTGTGCGCGGCCGCGGCCTTCTTCGCGATGGCCCACGCCTTTCGCCACGGCGACTTCGTGCGCGTCACGCTGCTGCTCGATGCCGTGCCGCCCAAGGTGCGCCGCGTGCTCGACGTGGCCTGCCTGCTGATCGCCGCCGTGTCGGTGGCCTACCTCACCTACTGGGCCACCAGCTTCACGTACGAGAGCTACGAGTTCAAGGAAATGGCCACGGGCCTGCTCGTGATCCCGATCTGGATTCCGCAGTCGAGCTTCGTGATCGGCTGCTGGCTGCTGTTGATCGCCATGGTCGACGAACTCGTCGGCGTGGTGCGCGGCGAAAAACCCAGCTACCAGCGCGCCGTCGAAGAGCGCCACGCGGCGGGCGACTTCTCTTCCGACGTCTGAACGACAACAACAAAGACACCGATGCTCGAAACCCTTTTGATGGGCGCGCTGCTGCTCGGCATCATGCTGTTGCTGCTCGCCGGCGGCGTCTGGATCGCCATGACCCTGGCCATCGTCGGCTGGGTTGGCCAGGCCTTCTTCACCAACACCCTGCCCGGCAAGAACCTGTTCTCGGCCTTCTGGGAAAGCAATGCGAGCTGGGAGCTGGCGGCGCTGCCGCTGTTCATCTGGATGGGCGAGATCCTGTTCCGCACCAAGCTCAGCGAGGAGATGTTCGAAGGCCTGAGGCCGTGGCTGAACCGCGTGCCCGGCCGACTCATGCACACCACCATCCTCGGCTGCGGCGTGTTCGGCTCGGTCTCGGGCTCCTCGGCCGCCACCTGCGCGACCATCGCCAAGGTGGCGCTGCCCGAGCTCAAGCGCCGCGGCTACAACGAGAAGCTGGCCATCGGCTCGCTGGCCACCGCCGGCACGCTGGGCATCCTGATCCCGCCGTCGATCACGATGGTGGTGTATGCCGTGGCAGCCGACGCTTCCATCATCCGCATCTTCCTGGCCGGCTTCCTGCCGGGTTTCTTGCTGATGCTGCTGTTCTCAGGCTACATCGCCTGGTGGAGCCTGCGCCATCCCGACAAGGTGCCGCCGGCCGATCCGCCCACCACCTTCATGCAGAAGATCCGGCTGTCGGGCAACCTCATTCCCTGCGCGCTGCTGATCGTGTTCATCGTGTGGGTTCTGGTGGCCGGCTGGGCCACGGCCACCGAGTGCGCGGCCTTTGGCGTGCTGGGCTCGCTGGCGATTGCGGCCTACGGACGCAGCCTCACGTGGAAGAACTTCAAGGACGGGATCATGGGCGCCACGCGCACCAGCTGCATGATCATGTTCATCCTGGCGGGGGCCGCCTTCCTCACCAAGACCATGGCCTTCACCGGCATCCCGCGCGAGCTGGCCGAGTGGGTCGACAGCATGCACCTGTCGCCCTATGCGCTGATCGGCGCACTGGTGGTGGTGTACCTCGTGCTGGGCACGGCGCTGGACGGCATCTCGATGATCGTGCTGACCAGCGCGGTGGTGCTGCCGATGATCCAGAAGGCGGGCTTCGACCTCGTGTGGTTCGGCATCTTCGTGGTGCTGCTGGTCGAGATCGCCGAGGTCACGCCGCCGGTGGGCTTCAACCTGTTCGTGCTGCAGAACATGACAGGCAAGGACAGCAACGTGATCGCCAGGGCGGCCATTCCGTTCTTCTTCTGCCTCGTGCTGTGCATCGCGCTGATCACGCTGTTCCCGGGTATCGTCACGATCCTGCCCGACCTGGTGATGGGCAAGGAGAAATGACAGTGCGACGACGACAAGGGAACGGATGCCGCCTCTACTGCCGGTTCTAGCGATCTGCGTGGGCGCCTCGTGCGGCGCCCTCGCCCGCTGGGGCCTGGGCCTGTGGCTCAACACCGGCGGCCCCGTGCCCTACGGCACGCTGGCCGCCAACCTCGTGGGCGGCTACCTCGTCGGCGTGGCGGTGGCCGTCTTCCAGGCGCTGCCGCAGCTCGACCCGGTGTGGCGGCTGCTGCTCATCACCGGCTTCCTCGGCGGGCTCACGACCTTCTCGAGCTTCTCGGCCGAAGTGGTCGCACTGCTGCTCGGCGGACGGCCGCTGCTGGCGCTGGGCACCGGCCTGCTGCACCTGTGCGGCTCGCTGGTGCTGACCTGGCTGGGCATCCGCAGCGTGCAGCTCGTGCTGGCTGCGTGACAGCGAAAAAACTGCCCGTGCTCCTGCGGTTATAGACAGGGGCTCTCCAGAGGGTCGGTCGATAGAATCGACCCCCGATGCCCCTCGCCCTTCTCGTCGCACTCCCCTTTCTTGCCAGCGTGCTGGCCGCGTTGATGCCGTCCAACGCGCGCAACCGGGAGTCGACCCTCGCAGGGCTCGTCGCATTGGGCTGCGCGATCCAGGTCGCCTGGCTCTTTCCGCAGATCGCGCACGGCAACGTGCTGCGCCAGGAGATCGAGTGGCTGCCCGCCCTCGGCCTGAACCTCGTGTTCCGCCTCGACGGCTTCGCGTGGCTGTTCTGCATGCTGGTGCTGGGCATCGGCGCGTTGGTGGTGCTCTATGCGCGCTACTACATGTCGGCCTCCGACCCGGTGCCGCGCTTCTTCTCGTTCTTCCTCGCGTTCATGGGCGCGATGATGGGCGTGGTGCTCTCGGGCAACCTCATTCAGATGGTGCTGTTCTGGGAACTCACCAGCCTGTTCTCCTTCCTGCTCATCGGCTACTGGCACCACCGGCGCGACGCGCGGCGCGGCGCGCGCATGGCGCTCACCGTCACCGGCGCAGGCGGGCTGTGCCTCTTGGCCGGCGTGCTCGTGCTGGGCCGCATCGTCGGCAGCTACGAGCTCGACATCGTGCTGGCCTCGGGCGACATCATCCGCGCGCATGCGCTGTACCCGGTGGCGCTGGTGCTGATCCTGCTCGGCGCGTTCACCAAGAGCGCGCAGTTCCCGTTCCACTTCTGGCTGCCGCGCGCCATGGCCGCGCCCACGCCGGTGTCGGCCTACCTGCACTCGGCCACCATGGTGAAGCTGGGCGTGTTCCTGATGGCGCGACTGTGGCCCGTGCTCTCGGGCACCGAGCAGTGGTTCTGGATGGTGGGCGGCGCGGGCGCGATCACGCTGCTGCTGGGCGGTTTCGCGGCCATGTTCCAGCGCGACCTGAAGGCGCTGCTGGCCTACTCGACCATCTCGCACCTGGGCCTCATCACGCTGCTGCTGGGCCTGAACAGCCCGCTGGCGGCGGTGGCGGCCGTCTTCCACGTCATGAACCACGCGACCTTCAAGGCGTCGCTGTTCATGGCGGCCGGCATCATCGACCACGAGACCGGCACGCGCGACATCCGCAAGCTCAGCGGCCTGATGCGCCTCATGCCCATCACGGGCACGCTGGCCATCATCGCCAGCGCCTCGATGGCCGGCGTGCCGCTGCTCAACGGCTTTCTCTCGAAGGAGATGTTCTTCGCCGAGACCGTCTTCATCCAGGCCACGCCCTGGATCGACCTCAGCCTGCCGGTCATCGCCACCCTCGCGGGCATCTTCAGCGTGGCGTACTCGGCGCGCTTCGTGTTCGACGTGTTCTTCGGCCCGCCCTGCGGCCCCGACGTGCCCAAGCCCCCGCACGAGCCGCCGCACTGGATGCGCGTGCCGGTCGAGCTGCTGGTGCTGGTGTGCCTGGTGGTGGGCGTGGCGCCGGCCTGGTCGGTCGGCCCGATGCTCGCGGCCGCGGCCACGCCGGTGGTCGGCGGCACGCTGCCCGTCTACAGCCTGGCCGTGTGGCACGGCTTCAACCTGCCGCTGATGATGAGCTTCGTCGCGCTCGCGGGCGGCGCCGTGCTCT
This sequence comes from Variovorax sp. GW531-E2, assembly GCF_059423125.1. Lineage (NCBI taxonomy): Bacteria > Pseudomonadati > Pseudomonadota > Betaproteobacteria > Burkholderiales > Comamonadaceae > Variovorax > Variovorax sp. GW531-E2. Next base: position 186,092 of record NZ_JBWKXQ010000005.1, read on the forward strand.
ACCTGCTGCTGCGCCGTCCGCTGGGCAGCGGGCGCCTGGAGCACACGCCGCTGCTGCACCGCTTCGACGGGCAGCTCATCTTCGAACACCTGATCGCGCTGCTGAGCGAAGCCGGCCGGCGCAGCCGCCGCCTGTTCGGCACGCGCCGCCTGCAGTGGCAGCTGCTGTGGCTGGTGGTGGTGGCCGTGGCCGGTGCCGCGGCCTCGCTGTGGACCACGCCGGCCGAGCGCGGCACGCGCGAGCTGCTGCCCTTCTCGCCGATGTTCGCGATGACCTGGCTCATCGGCTGCACCTGCGCCGTGGCCGCCGCCTGGCAGGCCAAGTTCCACCGGCTCGCGGCGCTGATGCTGGCCGCGGGCGCCGGGCTGGTCTCGTGCGTCACCTACATCTGGTTCTCGGCGCCCGACCTCGCACTCACGCAGCTGGTGGTCGAGGCCGTGACCACGGTGCTCATCCTGCTGGGCCTGCGCTGGCTGCCGATGCGCAGCAAGGACGTGGTGCAGCCCGCGCGCATGCGGCTGCGCCCCTGGGGCCGGCGCGGGCGCGACCTGCTGGTGGCCACCATCGCCGGCTGCGGCATGGCGGCGCTGGCATGGGCGATGATGACGCGCACCTTCCCGCAGAGCATCTCGCCCTTCTTCCTCGAACGCGCGCTCACCGAAGGCGGCGGCACCAACGTGGTCAACGTGATGCTGGTCGACTTCCGCGGCTTCGACACCTTCGGCGAGATCACGGTGCTGGGCATCGTGGCGCTCACCGTGTATGCGCTGCTGCGGCGCTTCCGCCCGGCCATCGAATCGATGGCGCTACCGATCCAGCAGCGGCTGCAGGTCGACGACGGCAGCAGCGACCTGCTGAACCCGCGCCGCGCCACCGACTCCGCCATCGGCTACCTGATGGTGCCGGCCGTGCTGGTGCGCCTCGTGCTGCCGGTGGCCGTGCTGGTGTCGGTGTATTTCTTCATGCGCGGCCACAACGCGCCCGGCGGCGGCTTCGTCGCGGGGCTGGTGATGTCGGTCGCGCTGGTGCTGCAGTTCATCGTCTCGGGCACCGAGTGGGTCGAAGAACACCTGCGCATCTACCCGCGCCGCTGGATCGCCATCGGCCTGCTGTTCGCGCTGGCCACCGGCGGCGGCGCGATCGTGTTCGGCTACCCGTTCCTGACCACGCACACCGCGCACGTGCACGTGCCGCTGCTGGGCGACATGCACGTGCCCAGTGCCCTCTTCTTCGACATCGGCGTGTTCGCGCTGGTGCTCGGCGCCACCATGCTGATCCTGACCGCGCTGGCCCACCAGTCCATCCGAAGCCACCGCTGGGCCGATGAACAAGAAGAGAAAGAAGCGCAGGCCCGCGCGGCCGCCGAAGCCGAAGAGGCTGCCACCGCCACCGGAGGGGCCCGCTGATGGAAATCGTGCTGGCCATCGCCATCGGCGTGCTCACCGGCTCGGGCGTGTACCTGCTGCTGCGCCCGCGGACCTTCCAGGTCATCATGGGCCTGACGCTCATCTCGTACGCGGTCAACCTGTTCATCTTCAGCATGGGCCGGCTCAAGGTCGACAGCGAGCCGGTGCTGGTCGAAGGCTTCAAGGCCACGCTGGCCAATACGGCCGATCCGATGCCGCAGGCGCTGGTGCTCACGGCCATCGTGATCGGCTTCGCGATGACCGCCCTGTTCCTCGTCGTGATGCTCGCCTCGCGCGGCCTGTCGGGCACCGACCACGTGGACGGTGAAGAGCGGGAGGCGGTCGAATGAACGACCTCTTGCACCTGCTCGACCGCTTCCTCGAGTTCAGCATGCCGCACTTGGTGGCGGTGCCCATCCTCGTGCCCATGCTCACGGCGGCGCTGATGCTGCTGATGAACGAGAACCACCGGCGCACCAAGTCCTTCCTCAGCGTGGTGTCGGGCCTGGTCGGCCTGCTGGCCGCGCTCGCGCTGCTGCGCTGGGTGAACGCGGCCGACACCGGGGGCGGCCCGGGCTCCATCGGCGTGTACCTGCCGGGCAACTGGCGCGCACCCTTCGGCATCACGCTGGTGGCCGACCGGCTCTCGACCATGATGGTCGCGCTCACGGGCGTGGTCGCCTTCGCGGCCTCGATCTATTCCACCTCGCGCTGGGACCGCGCGGGCGTGCACTTTCATCCGCTGCTGCAGCTGCAACTCATGGGCCTGAACGGCGCCTTCCTCACGGGCGACCTGTTCAACCTGTTCGTGTTCTTCGAGGTGATGCTCGCGGCTTCGTACGGCCTGCTGCTGCACGGCTCGGGCCGGCTGCGCGTGCGCGCCGGGCTGCACTACATCGCGATCAACCTTGCGGCCTCGTCGCTGTTCCTGATCGGCGCGGCCATCCTGTATGGCGTGACCGGCACGCTCAACATGGCCGACCTGGGCGCGCGCATCGCCGAGCTGGCGCCGGGCGACCGCGGCCTGGTGCACGCCGCCGCGGCCATCCTGGCCACCGCCTTCTTCGCCAAGGCGGGCGCGTGGCCGCTCAACTTCTGGCTGGTGCCGGCCTACAGCGCGGCCGTGTCGCCGGTGGGCGCGGTGTTTGCGCTCCTGACCAAGCTCGGCGTGTACACCGTGCTGCGCCTGTGGACCGTGCTGTTCGCGCCCGACACCGGCGCCTCGGCCGCCTTCGGGCAGGCCGCGCTGGTGGGCGTGGGGCTGGCGACGCTGTTCGTCGGCGCCATCGGCATCGTCGGCACGCAGCGGCTGTCGAACCTCGCGGGCTTCAGCGTGCTGGTGTCGGCGGGCACGCTGCTGGCCGCCGTGGGGCTGGGCGATCCCGCCGTGTGGGCGGGTGCGCTGTACTACATGCTGAGCTCGACGCTCGCGGTGGCGGCCTTCTTCCTGCTGATCGACATGATCGAGCGCTGGCGCAACGCGGGCATGAGCGTCGCGCCGCACGAGGCTGCGGGCAACGCGCCCTTTCTGGCCGAAGACCTGCGCGCGCTCGACGACGTGAACCTCGACGACGACGCCCAAGCGCTCTACGGCCGCGCCATCCCGGCGGGCGTGGCCTTCCTGGGCCTGAGCTTCATGCTGTGCACGCTGCTGCTGGCGGGCCTGCCGCCGCTGTCGGGCTTCGTGGGCAAGTTCGCGATGCTCTCGGGCCTGCTCGACGGCAGGACCGTGGCCTCGGCCGGCTGGACCTTCCTGGGCCTGCTGATCGTCTCGGGCTTTCTCTCGCTGATCGCCCTGAGCCGCACCGGCATCCGCCATTTCTGGACGCAGCCCCACGCCACCATGCCCTCGCTGCCCGCGCTGGAGGTGCTGCCGGTGGCCGCCCTGCTCGCGGCCTGCGTGGCGCTCACGGTCTGGGCCGAGCCCGTGATGCAGCACGCGCAGGCCACCGCCGGCGGCCTGCGCACGCCCACCGCGTACCGCGAGGCCGTGCTCGGCGCCAAGCAGAAGCCCAACCCGGTGCCCGCGAAGAAAGAGGAGGCCAAGCCATGAAGCGCTTGATGCCGTCCCCACCGCTGTCGTTCGCGCTGTTCGTCATCTGGCTGCTGCTCAACCAGTCGCTCGAGGCGGCCACGCTGCTGTCGGCCGCGCTGCTCGCCATTGCGGTGCCACTGATCACCAAGGGCCTGCGCCCCGCCACCGTGCGCATGCGCCGGCCCGGCGTGGCGCTGCGGCTGTCGTTCCTCGTCACCTTCGACATGCTGAAGTCGGCGTACGACGTGGCGCGGCTGCTGCTCACGCGCCGCACCGCCGACATCTCGGCGCGCTTCGTGCAGATTCCGCTGGACATGCGCGACCCCAACGGCCTCGCCGTGCTCGCGATGATCATGTGCCTCACGCCCGGCACGGCCTGGGGCGAGGTCTCGTTCGACCGCACCACGCTGCTGATCCACGTGTTCGACCTCGAGGACGAGGCGGCCTTCATCGCCCTGATCAAGACCCGCTACGAACGTCCGCTGATGGAGATTTTCGAATCATGACGCCTGTTCTCTTCTGGGCCCTGAAGGCCGCGCTCTTCCTGCTGGCCGTGGCGATGCTGTGCGCGCTCTTTCGCCTGCTGGCCGGCCCGTCCGCGCAGGACCGCGTGATGGCACTCGACTGCCTCTACATCAACGGCATGCTGATGATGCTGGTGCTCGGCATCAACTACGCGAGCAGCGTGTACTTCGAGGCGGCGATGCTGGTGGCGCTGTTCGGCTTCGTGGGGTCGACCTCGATCGCCAAGTTCTTGCTGCGCGGGGAGGTCATCGAATGAGCGCCACTGCACTTCCCCTGTGGGCCGAAATCATCACCGCCGTGTTCGCGGTGCTCGGTGCGGCTTTCGCGGCCATCGGCTCCTTCGGCCTGGTGCGCATGCCCACCTTTTTCCGCCGCATCCATGCGCCCACGCTGGGCGCCACGGTGGGCGCCTGGTGCCTGACGGTGGCCACCATCGCCTACTTCTCGGTGCAGGGCTTCAGCCTGTTCCTGCACGCGGTGCTGATCGTGCTGTTCATCGTGCTGACGGCGCCGATCACCACCATCTTCCTGATGCGTGCTGCCCTCTTCCGCGAACGGCAGAAGGGCAACACGAAGGTGCCGCCCTCCTCCGAGTCGCGCTGAAGCGGCTCTCTCTTCCTCTTTCTCCTTGCCTCAGTTGGGCGCCATGCGCACGCCCTTGTCGAGGAACTCGTTGGTAAAGAGCGTCGCAGGGTCGTAGGCCTTGTCGATGCCGATCAGCGAAGACACCAGTTCGTAGTCGGCCTTCACGCGCGCACCGTCGAAGGCGCCGAGTGCCACCTTGGTCGTGGTGTCGTCACGCATCAGCTGCTTGATGCGATTCCACTGGTCGCGCTGGTTGTCGGGCGTGAGGCCGCTCACGCTGGCCTGCAGCGCCTGCAGGCAGGGCTCGAAGCTCTTCACGCAGGCGTCGTAGGCACGCTGCGTCACGGCCACGAACTTCTTCACCTGGCCGGGGTTCTTCGCGAGGTACGGGCCATTCACGATCAGCGAGTTGCCGTACACGTTCACGCCCGCGTCGCGCCACGGCTGGAAGCCCAGGTCGGCGCCGAACTCGCGCGCCTTCAGGTCGTGCTCGTTGTAGAAGTCGCTGATGATGTCGACCGACTTGCTCTTCAGCGCCGCCACCTTGGCCTGCGGGCTCACGTTGACGAAGGCCACGCTGGCCGGGTCGAGCCCCACCTTCTTGGCGAAGGCCGGCCACATGAGGCGCGCGGCATCGCCGGGCGGGTTGCCGATCTTGCGGCCCGCGAAGTCCTTGGGCCCGTTGATGCCCGACGACTTGAGCCAGTAGAAGCCCTGCGGGCTGTTGGCGTAGATGACCATCACGGCCTTCACGTCAGCGCCCTTGCCCTTGGCCTGGATCGTGGTGGGCAGGTCGGAAATGCCCAGGTCGCTGCCGCCGGTGCCCACGCGCTGCGCCGACACGGCCGAGCCCTTGCCGGCCTCGATGTTCAGGTCAATGCCCGCCTCGGTGTACCAGCCCTTGGCCTTCGCGAAATAGATCGGCGCATGATCGGCCGTGGGTGTCCAGTTGAGCATCAGGCTCATGGCATCGGCCGCGAGCGCGGCGGGGGCCGAGGCCATCAGCAAGGCGGTGGCGCCGGCGGCCGACAACAGCTTTTTCATGCGGAACACTCCAAAAGAAGGTAAAAACAGGTCCTGAAATTCATATTACCAACTGTTTGGTTGACAGGCAATCCAGATCATCCAGACTGCGTTGCCCCTGCCGGGAGAATCAAAAAC